>JAICUO010000383.1 GCA_025935815.1 Streptosporangiaceae bacterium | reverse complement strand
GGTCGCCATGGTCGAGGAGCCGCTGCAGCAGCTGATCGAGCGGGGCATGGCCAAGGACCCCCGCGACCGGCCGCCGAACGCGATGGAGTTCGTCGCCGAGCTGAACTGGGTGGCCCACCGCGCCTACGGCGCGGACTGGGAGGAGCGCGGCCGCGGGGAGGCCGGGCGGCGGGCCTCGGCGCTGCTGGTTCTGCTGCTGGGCGGGGCCGTGGTCGGCGCGGCGGGCGGGTCGTTCACCGCCTCGGCGCTGGCCGCCCTGTCCCGGCGCAAGAAGGTGGTCATCGCAAGCGCGGCGGCAGGCGTGCTGATCGCGGTCGCGGGGGCCGGGACCACCCTGGCCCTGCAGGGCAACACCAACAACGTCATCACCACGGCCGGCGGCAATAGTCCGGGCGGCTCCGGCGGCGGCGGCGCGGACGGCTCCGGCAGCCCCACGCAGCCGGGGACCACCAACCCGGGTACGGGGACGACGCCACCCGGATCGCCCGCGACAAGCCCGGCCGGCAACCCCGGCGGTAACCCGCCCGGGAACCCCGGCGGCAACCCCGGCAACGCCGGCGGTAACCCGCCCGGGAACCCCGGCGGCAACCCCGGCAACCCAGCGGGCAACCCGCCGGCGGGCAACCCGGCGAGCTCCCCGCCGCCGACGACGCCGCCCCCCACCACCACGCCCACCACCACGTCGACGGCCCCGGCCGCCCCGCGCATCGCACTGTCGCTGACCGGCAATCCAGGGTCACCGGCCCCGGTCGGCGTGTGCAACAACCCCAGTGGGGTCTCCTTCACGGTGACCGGCACGATCAGCTCGGACCAGGCCGCCACGGTGGCGTATCAGTGGTCCGACGGCACCGGGGGGTCGGTGCAGGTCAGCGCGGGCGGCAGCGTATCCGTCGCCGATACGGTGACGGCGGGATCGCCCCCGTGGAACAGCGGCGACACGCTGACGGTGACCTCCCCGGCCAGCGTGAGCAACTCCATCAACCTGTCCACGACCTGCATTCCGCCGGTCACGGTGGCGAATCCGGGGGACCAGACCGCCTCGGCCGGCTTCGATTTCAGCCTCACCGTGACTGCCTCCGGCGGCAACGGCCACTACAGCTTCTCTAGCCTCGGGATAATGCCGCCGGGGCTGTCCATAGATTCGAGCGGGGTGATCAGCGGCACGCCCACCGATGATGGAACGTATTTCGTGCGCGTCATCGCCACCGACACCGAGTCAACACCTCAGACAGCATTTATGCAGTTCATTCTCACCGTCAGCACGCCTATCCTCTAGCCGAAGCTCCGCTAGGGAGGGTCAGGCCGGGCAGGCGCGCCGGGACCGTTAAGACCGGAAAGGCTTAGCCCTGCTTGCCCGCCACCGAGTAGATGACCTGGGTGTTGCGGGTCTTCATGAAGTCCTCGAGCGTCTGGCCGCGCATCGCGGCGTAGACGTGCAGGTTGGAGATGCCAGTCACCGCGGCCAGCTTCTCCAGCATGAAGAAGATCGCGCCGTAGCGGATCAGCCCCTGCCAGTCGCGGCGGCGGATGAGGTCCCGCTCCTCATCGGACAGGTCGGCGCCGGCCAGCGCGGCCTCCTCGTCGGCCAGGAACCGGGCGCGGTGCTCAGGCTCGATCATCGCGTGCAGGTACTTGTTGATCCGGTAGCCCTTGACGCTGCGCGCGATGTCGAAGGGGTAGGTGCCGGTCATCGCCTCGATGCCGGCCAGCTGCTCGGCCATCCGCTCGCGGTGCCGGTCGGCGCTCTTGTCCACCGCGGGCAGCTCGGCCGCCTCGTTCTCCAGCACCAGCGTGGCGATCCCGGTCATCGACGGCAGGTAATAGGAGGAGTGCACGCGCCTGACCTTCTCCGACAGCGCCCCGCGCATGATGAGCCACATGATGACCTCGGCGCCCTCGAACCCGCCGAGCCGCGCGTACTCGGCGTGCGTCATCTCCGCCAGCGCGGCCGGGTCATCGGTGATGGCGTCGAGGAACTGGTGGTCCCACTCGGGGTTGTTGAAGCCGGCGCCCTCGCCGTGCACCTGGTGCGAGAGGCCGCCGGTGGACACGACCGCCACGTCGATGTCCTCGGGGTAGGACTCGATCGCCTTGCGCAGCGCCTTGCCTAGCTTGTAGCAGCGGGCCGCGGTCGGGATCGGGAACTGCAGCACGCCGACCTGCAGCGGGACGATCCGCGTGGGCCACTGGCCATCGGGGCGGTCCAGCAGCACCGACATCGGCGAGAAGAACCCGTGATCCAGCGGCTTGTCCTGGAAGTAGGACAGGTCGAACTCGTCGGTGACCAGGCTGGAGGCGATGTGCGCGGCGAGCTTCGGGTCGCCCTTGATCGCGGGGAGCTGGCGGGGGCTGCCGCCCTCGTCGGCGACCGGGTACTCCGCGCCGATCCCGAGGGTGAACGCGGAGTAGTGGTCGAAGAAGAACGACGTCACGTGATCGTTGAAGATGTAGACGATCGCGTCCGGCTTCTTGTCCTTGAACCAGTCCTCCACCGGCTTGAACGCGGCGAAGATGGGTGACCACGATGGGTCGTCCTGCTTGTTCTGGTCGTAGGCGAACCCAATGGTCGGCGTGTGCGAGGCGGCCACGCCGCCGACGATCCGGGCCATCGTTGGTACCTCCGGGCGATCGCTGGTCTTGCTGGCGACTCTAATCCTTGACTGCAAGTGAAGTAAATTGACTCTTCTGGCCTCGTTCCTTAACTTACGGTTATGGAAATCGGGCTGCGGCACCTGAGCTGCTTCGTGGTCGTGGCCCAGGAGCGGACCCTCGCCCGCGCGGCCGCGCGGCTGCACCTCAGCCAGCCGGCCGTCTCCAAGACGCTGTCGGAGCTGGAGCGGATGGCCGGCCGCCACCTGGTGGACCGCGGCCGGGCCGGCACCTCGCTGACCGCGGCGGGGGAGCAGTTCCTGAAGTACGCGACCGAGGTCACCCAGGCCATGGACGCGGCCGCCGCCGCGCTCAGCGGCGCCGGCGCCGCCCAGGCCGCCACGGTGCACGTCGGCGCGCTGTACACCGTGGCCGGCGGCCTGCTGGCGCGGGCCATCGCGCGGCTGCACGCGCGCCGCCCGGATCTCGCCTGCACGGTCGAGATGGCGCACAACCCGGAACTGCTAGACGCGCTGAAGGTCGGCGAGCTCGACTTCGCCGTCGGCCGGATGGCCGAGCCGTCGATGATGCGCGGGGTCTCGTTCGAGCTGCTGTACGCCGAGTCGGTCGCCGCCGTGGTGCGGCCCGGCCACCCGCTCCTCCGGACGGGTGGGCTGGTCTCGCCGCGGGCGCTGCTGAGCTACCTGGTCCTCATCCCGCGGGACGGCACCGCGCCCCGGCTGCAGGCCGAGGGGATCTTCGCGGCGGGCGGCCTCGGCCTGCCCGCCCGGCGGGTGGAAACCCAGTCATCGTCGGTCGCGCGGTCGCTGACCTTGCTGTCCGACGCCGTGTGGATCACCCCCGCCCACGCGGTCGCCCTCGACGTCGAGCGCGGCTGGCTGTCGCGGGTGAACGTCCCCGTCCCGGCCGCCGCCGAGCCGGTCGGCCTGCTGTCGCGCAGCGGCGGGCGGCCCGGGGAGCTGGCGGAGGCGCTGATGGGCATCCTGCGCGACCTGGCTTAGCGCCTGCCGGGGGACCGGTGAAACCGAGGGCGGACGGGTGCTACTTGAGTGAGGTGGTGAACTCGCGCCAGGCGTGCCGCGGGAATGTCAGGGTCGCGCCACCGCGGCGGGTGGTGTCGCGAACTAGGACCCGCACGGCCTGACCGACCTCGACGCAGGTGTTGGCCGGACCGCTTGAATGGCTGGACTTCCGCCAGGGGGTCTTCCCGGGAAGTGGAATGCGCTGCATCTTTCCCCGTACCAATCTGTGACCGTTTTGTGGCAGCTTACGCTGCATGTCGCGATCACGGTAGGGTGAGGAGGCAGAACGCTGAGCCCGCGTTCGTGCACGGTGCAATCCAAGAGGGGGCCTGGCGCCGCGCCCGGGGGAACTCAGCTGGTGGTGCCGAAGGCATACACCTTGCGCAGCAGCTCGTGGACCTGCCACTGGACCGATTCCCCGGCGTTGAGCTTGACGATGTCGCCAGGGCCGACGGTGACCACCTCGCCGGTGGCGGGGAAGGTGAGCGTCGCCGATCCGGACAAGATGACGAACGCTTCATCCGAGGCGGTGCCGCCGAGTTCGCCGGGCTGCACCTCCCAGACGCCGACGGCCGCCCCCGACACCATCGTGAGGTCCCGCTCCGCGGTCGGGGCGGTACCGCCGGCGGCCGCGTTGGCCTTCAGCTCCACGGTGGCGGCATTGCCAAGGAAGTGCTCGCTCATAGCCGTCCATTGAACCACCCGGCGTGAGCCGCGAGCGCGCGGGGACCGCACGGCGCTACGCGGCGGGGGAAAAGCTCTGCGTCAGGCCGGCCCAGATGCTCGCCTTGACCGATGACCACTGCGCCTGGGGGCCGTACAGCTCGAGCGCGTAGGCGAGCTGACCCGGCCGGACGATGAAGCCCCGGTCGAGGAAGTGATCGAGCTGGCCGGCGCGTGAGGCCAGGAACTCCCAGTCGGCGGCGTTCCAGCCGCGATAGCTCACCCGGGTGAGGCCGATCAGCTGGTAGCCGGGGTCCTGCCGGGCGGTGGCGGCCGACTGCTGCTGCCAGTCGGCGTAGGCGTCGGGCTTCGGCTGGGTTGTCCAGGCGACCAGCGCGGTGAATCCCGGCTGCGGCCCGGAGAACTTGACCTCATCGGCACTGGCGGAGGTCGCGCTCCAGCCCGGTGGCAGGTCGATCGTGAACGTGCCGCCCGGGCCCTGGTAGGGCGTCCAGCCCGCGAGCTGGCTCGCCGTCGCCGACGCTGTCGCCAGGCCGGACACCCCCGGGGATGCCGCCGCCGACGACGTTCCCGCCGACGCCGTGGCGGCGGGGCGGGAATGCTGGCCGAGCGCCACGGCGGTGCCCGCCACCGCGGCCAGGACGGCTACCCCCACCGCGGCGAGGGCCGCCAGCGAGCCGCGCCCGCGCCCGCGCTGGCCCCGGCCAGCGGGCAGCTCCGGCCACGTCCCCGGGTGATGCGGCCCGCCCGGCTGGCCGCCGGAGACGGTCGGCGGGTGCGGTCCCCCCGGGGGCGGCCGGCGGGCCGGCTGCCCCCACGGGAGCCACGCCGCCGGCGGCGTCTCCCGCCGCTGCGCGCTGAGGCCTGGCCGCCCGTGCGCCAGGGCGATCACGATCTGACCGGCGGTCGGCCGCCGACGGGGATCCTTGACCAAGCACTGCTCGACGAGCTGGCGGACCCGGTCGGGCAGCGCGGCGGTATCGGGCGCGTCGTGGACAACGCGGAACAGCATCGCCTCGGCCGTCCCCCGGCCGAACGGCCCCTGCCCCGTCGCCGCGAACGCCAGCACCGAGCCGAGGCTGAAGACGTCGCTGGCCGGGCCGGTCTCGCCGCCCATGGCCTGCTCGGGCGACATGAACCCCGGCGAGCCGGCGACGAAGCCGGTCCTGGTGAAACCGGCGCCTTCGGCGGCGCGGGAGATCCCGAAGTCGATGATGCGCGGACCGTCGGCGGCGAGCAAGACGTTGGACGGCTTGAGGTCACGGTGGACGACTCCGGCCGCGTGGATGGCCTCCAGCCCTTCGGCGAGCCCGGCCGCCAGGGACAGCACCGACGCGGGGGGCAGCGGCCCGCGGTCATTGACGGCCTCAGCCAGCGAGGGACCCTCGACGTAGGCGGTCACCAGCCACGGCTGCGCCCCGTGGACCTCGGCGTCGACGACGGGGACGGTGAAAATGCCGCTGACCCTGCGCGCCGTGGCGACCTCGAGCGCGAACCGCGCGCGGAAATCGGGGTCGCTGGCCAGCTCGGGCCGGATCAGCTTGACCGCGACCTGGCGGCCCCCGGGGGAGCGGCCCAGGTACACCTGCCCCATCCCGCCCCGGCCGAGCTTGCCCAGCAGCTGATACCTGCCCGCGGCCCGTGGGTCCCCAGGGTCCAGCGCTTGGATCACCTAGCCCCCATGAGGAATCCGCGTCATTAGGCCAGGCCACCATGGTAACCCAGGACGCGATTCGGGGTGAATGCGCGGTTTTCTATGTAGCGGTTTTCTATCCAGCGGTTCCCCATACCGGGCTTCCCCGTACCGGGGGCAAGGCCGCCCGGGGCCGCGCGGGGCCGCGCGTGCTCGGCTAGGCTGGGCACTGACCGCTCATCCCCCGCCTTCGAGAGGAACCACGCGACGTGGGAGCAGACGGCCCAGTCGGCGACGTCGTGGCCGCGATCATGGAAATCGACTCCCGGCTGAAAGCCCGGATGCCGCGCTGCGCCTGATCATGGACGCCTACGAGCGCACCGAGGCCGACCACGGCCCGCAGCCCCGTTAGTAGCGTGGCGAGCATGAAGGTGGCCGCGCTGTTCGAGGAGGAACCGAGGCGCTGGGGCCTGCGCGGGGATCCGCACCTGTGGCGTGCGCTGCGGCTGCGCCTGGCCGACGAGGACCTGCCCGGCTCGGTCGAGGAGGTCATGGACCTGGTCCGGGCCGCGTTCGGGGAACTGGCGGGAACCGACCTGGACAGTGCCCCCGAGAACAGTGCCCCGGAGAACAGTGCCCCCGAGCAGATGGTGTACCGGGAGCAGTACGCCCACGGCGGCATGTCCAGCGGCTGGATCAGCCTCGGCACCTGGCGCGAGCAGCTCATTCCGCTCATCGCCGAGCGGGCCGCCGCCGCGCTGGCGGCCGCCGCGCTGGCGGCCGGCGGCCCGATCGAGGGCGCGCGGATCGTCTTGACGCCGCTCACGGTCGGCGACGCCGAGGAGATGACGGGCGTCCTGGGCGGCGAGCAGCTGTACGGGTTCACCGGTGGCCGCCCGCCAACCGCCGGGGAGCTGCGCACGCGGTACGCCCGGCAGGTAGCCGGCCGCTCGGCTGACGGCCGCGAGGAGTGGCGGAACTGGATCATCCGGCGCGCCGCGGACGGGCAGGCGGTCGGATTCGTCCAGGCGACGATCGCCGAGCGGGCCGGGGAAGAGGTCGCCGAGATCGCCTGGGTGGTCGGGCTGGCCTGGCAAGGGAACGGGTACGCCGGCGAGGCCGCGCGGGCCCTGGTCGGGTGGCTGGACGCCCGCGGGGTCGCCGCGATCCAGGCGCACATCCACCCCGGGCACACTGCCTCCGCCGCCGTGGCGCGCAGCGCGGGGCTGGTGCCGGCCGGCCAGTTCGAAGATGGTGAGCAGTTGTGGCGGCGGCGCCGGCCGGACTAGCCAGGCGGCGTCCCGAGCCATGTCGGCGTCCAAAATGCGCCGAATATCCGATTCACTCGCCGGGCGGCAGCCCCCTGAGCCCCGGCCCGCCGCGAGTGCCGTTAGTTATGCCGCGATACGCGGCACAACTCACGGCACTCGCGATGATCATGACGCGAGCGGCCGTCCCGCGACGTCACCGTGGCCCCGGATGCCCCCGCAGCATCGCCAGCAGCAGGTCGCCACGCGCTGTGTAGTACTAGCCAGGCGGCATTCCCCTATCGCATTCGCCTCGCTGGGGACCGGACCGAACCCGCAACCGGCCACTTCGGCCAGATGGAAGAGCTCGGCGCCGAAGCT
>JAICUO010000711.1 GCA_025935815.1 Streptosporangiaceae bacterium | reverse complement strand
GTGGACCCGCGCGGCGGGGTTGGCGTTCTTCAGGTCGTGGATGAGCTGCGCCAGGTCCTCGATCGAGTAGATGTCGTGGTGCGGTGGCGGCGAGATCAGCCCGACGCCGGGGGTCGAGTGCCGGGTCTTGGCGATCCACGGGTACACCTTGTGCCCGGGCAGCTGGCCGCCCTCGCCCGGCTTGGCGCCCTGGGCCATCTTGATCTGCAGGTCATCGGCGTTGACCAGGTACTCGCTGGTCACACCGAACCGCCCGCTGGCCACCTGCTTGACCGCCGAGCGGCGCAGGTCCCCGTTGCCGTCGGGGCTGAACCGCTCCGGGTCCTCGCCGCCTTCGCCAGTGTTGGACCGGCCGCCGATCCGGTTCATCGCGATCGCCAGGGTCTCGTGCGCCTCCGCGGAGATCGACCCGTACGACATGGCGCCGGTCGCGAACCGCCGGACGATGGCCGAGACGGGCTCGACCTCCTCCAGGCCGAGGCCGTCGACGCCCTGCTCGTCGATGCCCCGGATGCGCAGCAGGCCGCGCAGCGTCTTCAGCTTGGCGGACTGGTCATCGATGAGGGACGTGTACTCCTTGAAGATCTCATACCGGCGGCTGCGCGTGGCGTGCTGCAGCTTGAACACGGTCTGCGGGTTGAACAGGTGCGGCTCGCCCTCGCGCCGCCACTGGTATTCCCCGCCGATCTCCAGCTGCCGGTGCGCCAGCCCCGCCCATCCTGACCCGCCCGATCCGCCCCCGTCGCCCATGCCCGCCCGGGCCACCGCGGCACGGCGCGTGGCCTCCTCGGCGAGCACGTCGAAGCCGACGCCGCCCAGCCGCGAGGACGTCCCCGCGAAGCAGGTGGCGATCACTTCATCGCCCAGGCCGATCGCCTCGAAGATCTGCGCGCCGGTATAGGAGGCGATGGTTGACACGCCCATCTTCGACATGATCTTCAGGACGCCCTTACCGAGCGCCTTGATGAGGTTGGCCTCCGCCTTGTCGGCCAGCACCGCCTTATCGGCCGGCACCGGTCCGAGCTCACCGCGGTCGGCGAGGTCGCGGACGGTCTCGATGGCCAGGTACGGGCAGATGGCCGCCGCGCCGTAGCCGGTGAGCAGCGCTATGTGGTGACACTCGCGGGCGTCCCCGGACTCGACGATCAAGCCGACGCGAGTCCGGGTCTTCTCCCGGATCAGGTGATGGTGCACCGCGCCGGTGAGCAGCAGCGACGGGATCGGGATCCTCCCGTCTAGCCGCGCCAGGGCCCGGTCGGACAAGATGATGAGCCGCGCGCCGCCGGCGATGGCGTCGTTCACCTCGGCGCAGATCTCGGCGATCCGCGCCCGGAGCGCGTCGCCGCTGCTGGCATGGGCGGGATCCCGGGGCGCGAACCGTCCGTCCACCACGTGCGCCGCCAGGCCCGGCAGGTTGCCATCGTCGTTGATGTGCACGATCTTGGCCAGGTCCTGCTCGCCGATCACCGGGAACGGCAAGGTGATCTGGCGGCAGGAGGCGGGGCTGGGCTCCAGCAGGTTCCCTTCCGGGCCGGTCGTCAGCGCGAGCGAGGTGACCAGCTCCTCGCGGATGGCGTCCAGCGGCGGGTTGGTGACCTGGGCGAACAGCTGGGCGAAGTAGTCGAAGACCAGCCGTGGCTTGTCTGACAGCGCGGCGACCGGGGTGTCGGTGCCCATCGAGCCGATCGGCTCGGCGCCGGTCCGCGCCATCGGCGCGAGGATGACCCGCAGTTCCTCCTCGGTGTAGCCATAACCCCGCTGGAGGGTGAGCAGGTCAGCGGCCGTCGGCACCTCGCGGACCCGCTCGGGCAGCTCATCGAGGTGGATCAGGCCGGCGTGCAGCCAGTCCTCATACGGGTTCTGCACGGCGAGCTCGGCCTTGACCTCCTCGTCCTCGACGATCCGCCCGGAGGCGGTATCGGCCAGGAAGATCCGGCCGGGCTGCAGCCTGCCCCGGCGGATCACCCGGGCGGGCTCGATGTCCAGGACGCCGACCTCGCTGGCCAGCACGACGAGGCCGTCGCTGGTCACCCAGTACCGGCCCGGTCGCAGCCCGTTGCGGTCCAGCACGGCCCCGATCACGGACCCGTCGGTGAAGGCGATCAGCGCCGGGCCGTCCCAGGGCTCCATGAGGGTGGAGTGGAACTGGTAGAACGCCCGTCGCTTGGGGTCCATCTCCTCATGGTTCTCCCAGGGCTCGGGGATCATCATGAGCAGCGCGTGCGGCAGGGACCGGCCGGCGAGGTGCAGCAGTTCCAGGCACTCGTCGAAGGACTGGGAGTCGGCTCCGTCAGGGGAGATGACCGGGAACAGCCGCTCGATGCCCAGCCCGCTCTGGGAGTCCGGGATCAGCGGGCTGGCCAGCATCGCCTCCCGGGCGCGCATCCAGTTGCGGTTGCCCATGACGGTGTTGATCTCGCCGTTGTGCGCGACGAACCGGAACGGGTGCGCCCGCGGCCAGGACGGGAACGTGTTGGTGGAGAACCGGGAGTGCACGAGTGCCAGGTTGGAGGCGTAGCGGTCATCGGACAGATCCGGGAAGAACGCCTCGACCTGCGGCGCGGCGAGCATGCCCTTGTAGACGATGGTGCGCGAGGACAAGCTGGCGAAGTAGACGCCCCCGGCGACGTGCTCGACGCGCTTGCGCAGGCAGAACGCCAGCCGGTCGAGGGTCAGGCCCTGCTCGCCGCCGGCGCCGGCGACGAACAGCTGCGCCAGGTGCGGCAGCACCTCGCGGGCCCCCACGCCGCACGCGCGGGGATTGACCGGCACGTCGCGCCACCCGATCACGACCAGGCCCTCATCGCGGGCCAGGGTGTCCACCGCGGACAGTGCCCGGAGTCGTTCGGTGGCATCGACAGGCAGGAAGGCCAGGCCTGCGGCGTAAGCACCCGGCTCCGGGAGCGCGAGCCCGCTTACCGCGCGGAAGAACGCGTCCGGGATCTGAGTGATGATGCCCGCTCCGTCGCCCGTGTCGGGGTCGGCGCCCGCCGCGCCCCGGTGCTCCAGGTTGCACAGGACGCGAAGCGCCTGGGCCACCACGTCGTGGCCGCCGCGGGCCGATTGGCCGGGGGCCTGGAGATTAGCCACGAATCCCACGCCACATGCATCGTGCTCGAACCGGCTGTCGTAGAGTCCGTCCGTCACGGCAGGCACCATCAAAACTCCTGTCGCCAAATATCCGCTGTGCTGCTATGCGGCCTTGGGGACGACGCTGGCCCTGCTGCTACATGTAGGTTACGTTGACATTACAGTACTGGTCGAGACCTTTCTAGCGGCCCCTTGCCTGTTAGCTGGGCAGATGCTCCTCGGCCGCGCCGCGTTCTAGCCAGGTAGATGATGGCGGCGGCGAGCAGCACGGTGTCCCCTAGGCTTACCGCCCGCAGCCCCAAAACAGCAGGTGAATGCGCGATACCCAGCCAAAACAGCGCGAAACCCGAGGTCGCGTACAAAGCCGCCGCCAGCGCGAGCGCCCGCGTCCCGGACATGGCGAGGCGGGGCGCCACCCAGATCACAACTACGCCAGCGGCAACATCCCACAACGCTTGGTATGTGAACATCGGTTGGAATGTGGCGAAATTCTCAAGTCCTGGCGCCCGGTGCGCCGGCGATATCTCCACCGCCCAGGGGAGCGTGGTGGGCTTGCCGTAGCCGCGCTGGGCCGGCCACTGGCCGACCATGGCGATCGCGTGCCCGAAGAGCAGCGCGGGGGCGGCGGCGCCCGCTATCGCGGCGAACTCGACCCGGGCCCGGGCCCGCGCATTGTTAGAGCGAGCACGGATCGAGCCAGCACGGCTGGGGCCAGCCCGGCC
>JAICUO010000583.1 GCA_025935815.1 Streptosporangiaceae bacterium | reverse complement strand
TGGCCAGCGCGCTGTGGTTCACCGGCCTCGGCTACGGCGCCCGCCTGCTGGCCCCGCTGCTGGCCCGCCCGCGCGCCTGGCAAGTGCTGGACCTGCTCATCGCGGTGACCATGCTGTTCATCGCATTCAAGCTAGCTGTTCCTGCTGGGGGGTAACCACCAACCCCCAGGCCCCCGCCAGTGCAGCCTCCCGCCGTGCGCCCGCCCGTTCTAACCCAAATTCCTCAGGCCGTCCGCGGTGAGCAGGAAGGCTCCGGTGCCCTCCCCGGCGATGAGCTCGGTGACCGACTTGCCGGCCTGCTCGGTGGTCAGCGCCGGCCCCTGCGAGGCGAGGTAGCTCGCCACGTCCATCCCGTAGTAGGCGGCGTAGGCGGTGACGGCGTGCGAACCCAGCTCGGTCGCCGGGGTGAGCTTGGGGAGCACCGAGACGAACCGGATGCCCAGTCCCGCCCGGTCCGATTCCCCGGCGGCGTAGCTGGTGAGGAAGCGGATCGCGGCCTTGGCGCCCGCGTACCCGCCCGACAGGGGCGAGCCCTGCAGCGAGGCCCCGCTGGACATGGCGACCACCGTGCTCCCGGGCGCGAGCGGCGCCAGCAGCGCCTCGCGCGTCCAGTGGAAGGCGTGCTTGACGTCCACCTCCCAGGCCTGGCTGAACGACTGCCAGGTGTGCTGGTGCAGCGGGCGGGGCAGCGGGGACGCACCGGCGTTGAGGACGAGGATCCGCGGCCGGTGGGCGTCGATGAGGTGGCCGGCCGCGTTCGGGTCGGTGACGTCGGCGACCACGGGAGCGAACGAGTCGCCCAGCTCGGCGTGCAGGCCCGCGAGCGCGTCGCGGTCCCGGGCGATCCCCACGACGCGCGCTCCGGCCGCGCAGAGGGCTTCGGCGATCGCGCGCCCGAAGCCCCGGCTAGCCCCGGTGACCAGCGCGGTCGCGCCGGTTATCTCCGTTCCTGCCATGACGATCCTCCATCAGGTGGCTGGACCGCCGCCTGTCAGCGGCCCGCTTATACAGACCAGCCGGCGCGCGCGAAGTCGCCGGGTCAGCTGGATGACAGCTCGGCGGGCAGGCCGAAGGGGCCCGCGAGACGGTCGTCGAGGAACGTGACGATCCGGGAGATCCCGGCCGCGGTGACCGTGAGGATCGTGATCGCGTGGAAGGCGAACACCCCAGTCGGCTGGCGCCGGTAGACGGCGAACGCCTGCTGCCCGTTCGCGTCCACCGAGACCATCGTGAAGGCCCCCGGCCCGGCGGCGAGCGGCTTGGCGGCGTAGAAGCGAAGCACCGCCTGCCGCCCGGCGAACCAGGTCGGCGTCGGCGGCATCTCCAGGGCGACGTCCTCGCGCAGGATCTCCGCGAGCGCGGCCAGGTCGGCGTTCTCGAAGGCGGCGGCGAAGCGGTCGATGAGCGCCTGCGCGGCCGCGTCGCCCGAAGGCTCGGTGATCTCGTCCTCGGCGGGCAGCACCTGCGCGAGCTGGGCGCGGGCCCGGCGCAGCCCGCTGTTGACCGCCGTCGTCGTGGTGTCCAGCAGCTCCGCGACCTCGGCGGCGGGCCAGTCCAGGACGTCGCGCAAGATCAAGATCGCGCGCTGCCGGGCGTTCAGGTACTGCAACGCGGCCACGAAGGCCAGCCGGATGCCCGCCCGGGACGCGGTGATCGAGGCCGGGTCTTGCGCGGCGGCCGACGCGGCCCCGTGGAAGGGCTGCAGCCAGGGAATGTCAGTGCCCGCCAGGTCGGCGGGACCCTCGACGCCGGGGCCGGAGGAGGACGGGCCGGACGGCGCGCCGATCCCCGATGGCAGCGGACGGCGTCCCCGGCGCTCGATCGCCGTCAGGCAGGCGTTCGTCGCGATCCGGTACAGCCAGGTTCGCACCGACGCGCGCCCCTCGAACCCGGCGTAGGACCGCCACGCGCGCAGGTAGGTCTCCTGGACGAGGTCCTCGGCTTCCTCGGCCGAGCCCAGCATCCGGTAGCAGTGCGCGAGGATCTCCATGCGGAAGGCCGCCGTGACGCGCGTGAAGTCCTCGCCATCGAGGCCCGCGCTGGTGTAGTCCGTGCTATTTGTCATCGCTGCCCCGAAACTCACTTCGCCGTGTTTGCCAGCACTGCCTGCCAGACCTGCCCGCCAGACCTGCCCGCCGGACCTGACCGCCAGCCTGCCGCTGGCGCCTCGTACGTACAGACTCGGCGACGGACGCGAACTCGTCGCCGCGCGCGTGACTGGCTCGACCTGATAGCGTCCCATCGGTTGTCCGTGGCGTTACTGATAAGCAAGCCATCGATCTGGATGAGACGGGGTAACGGTGGGACAGAGGGCCAACGGCAGGCGGAGCGCCGCCGGCGGGCTAGCGCTGGCTGCATTGGCGGCAGCGCTGGTAATCGCGCTCGGCGGCTGCGCCAGCGCGAGCGGCACGAGCGGCGCCGGCGACAACAACGGCATCGGCAACGCCACGAGCTCCGCGCCCGCGCCGGGAGGCAGTGCTCCCCAGGGCAGCGCTACCACAGGTAGTGATGCCCAGGGCGGCATCACCGGCAGCAAGAAGTGCACCTACGCCCCGACCGGCGGCTCGGTGTCACTGCCGCCGTCGACGGCGAGCCCGGCCGGGGAGTACACCGCGACGCTGCGCACCAGCCAGGGCGATATCGTCATCAAGCTGCGCAACGCCCAGGCCCCGTGCACGGTCAACTCGTTCGTCCACCTGGCCCAGGCGAACTTCTGGAACGGGACCCAGTGCCATCGGATCTCCACCGACGGCGGGCTGTACATGCTGCAGTGCGGCGACCCCACGGCGAAGGCGAGCGAGGCCCTCAGCTGCGACGGTTCGGCGGGCAGCGGCGGCCCGGGCTACCAGTTCGCCGATGAGAACCTGGCCGGCGCCACCTACCCGGCCGGCACGGTCGCGATGGCCAACGCGGGCCCGGACACCAACGGCAGCCAGTTCTTCCTGGTCTTCCAGGACACGTCGCTGCCCCCGTCGTACACGCCGTTCGGCACGATCACCGCCGGACTGGACGTCCTCCAGAAGGTCGCCAAGTCCGGCACCACCTGCACCTTCGCCGGCGCCGGCGGCGGCGTCCCCAAAGACAAGGTCGCCATCACCGCCGTAACCATCACCAAGTCCTGACCCGCCCAGGCCTGGGCGGACTGGGCTCGGGGACGGGAGCCGGCCACAGTCCGGCTCCCCCCGCGGGAGCGGTTCGCGCGACCCCGGGCCAGGGGGTGAAAGGGGGGGACGGCGTCCCCCCCTTGCCCGGGAGACTGGGGGATTGGCTTGCATCCCCCATGAAACAGAGCAGGCGCCCGCCCCGGGGACGGCGAGCCGACACGGGCGCCTGCGTCCTGTCACGGGCAGCCGGGGATAGGCCCGTGCCCGCGCTTGCGGCCCCCGTAGCCGCCAGGTCCCCGGCTTTACCCGGGGGTTATCGCTGGCCGGCTCCCTAGCCGACGGTCCCCGATGCCCCCTTCGCCCTCGCGGCGAAGCGGTCGAATTCTCCGTTGCGCACGCCCCCGATGAACGCGTGCCATTCATCGGGCGTGAACTTCAGGACCGGCCCGTTGGAGTCCCGGCTGTGCCGGACGCCGATGTGGCCGCCCGGCAGGCTGGCCACCTCCACGCAGGCTCCGTTCGAGTAGCTGAGCGTGCTCTTAATCCACTGAGGCCGTCTTGGCAGGTTCCAGAACGTTGGAATTCCCACGATTCCCCTTGAAATTGTCGGTTGATTTCCGGTTCCCTGGCCTGTTGCCCTGGCCGCGCTGTGTTGCTGGGTGCCCTGTGCCACTGGAAGCACTGTGCTGCTGGAAGCGCTGTGCTGCTGGAAGCACTGCGGCGGATCTGGTGGGGACGGCGGACCGCCGGGGGCTACGGCTCGCCGTCCCCACGCTTGGGTAACCCCGTGGGCGGCACGGAGTTATCGGGAGGCAGGATCAGCGTGAAAAAGACCGCTTTGCCCGCTGGAGTCCGGTAATAGTCCCACTTGGCAGCGAGTGCGGCGACTAGCATCAGTCCACGGCCGGTTTCCGATTCCGCCGGGGCATGCTCCGGGGACGGCGGTGGCATCGCGCCTGACCGGTCATGGACCTCAACGCGCAGTTCCCCTCGGTAGCACCGGATGGACAGCATGATCGGCTCGGCACTGACCGGCCGGCCGGCGGCCGGCCCGGAGTCACCCGGCTCCCGGCGGCCGTTGGCCGGCTGGCCGTGGGTGATCGCGTTGGTGACGAGCTCGCTGGCCAGCAGCACCGCGACATCCATGTCGACCGGGATCCGCCAGGCGCTGATCGCGGCCCGGATGTGCTCGCGAGCCTCGGCCGCCGCGCGCCGGTTCGGCGTGAGCCGCACCCGCCAGTGCCGGGGCTGCCCGTCGAGGTTGGCCATGGCCGGCCCTTCCGCGGACGGCACGGCCGGGGGGCGCGCCTGCTGGCTCGGCGCCGGTTGCGGGGGGGCCGCGGGGCGGCTGGGTCTGGGCGGGGCCATCGCGATCATCGGGTTCCTTCGCTCACTGGAAGCTCGCGTGCCGGTTGCAAGACAAATGCTCATGCAATTTGCACTGCAAGACATCAGTCAGCTGACGTATATCGGATCGCACCTTCCCGAAACATGGCCACGACCTGCGCATTTGTCGTCGTAACAGAGAAGCTGACAAGGCTTAACCTGACCCACGAGTAACGTCACGCAACCTCAACCCGCTCCACACAGGAGAGCGCATCAAGATCCGTGGCGAGACTGCCCTCTCAAGTAGAGCCACGCAACAAGAGAACCAGGAACACCAGAAAGCCAGCGAGAAGCGAAAAGGGCCCCCGCGGCCTAGGCCGTCGTCACCGTGTGGGTGCCGGAGCCGACGCTGACCACCGCGACAGACGCCCCGGAGGCCGTCGTCGCCCTCGTCGTGGTCTGCGCGGTCCCGTCGAGGAGGACCTGCTGGCCGATGG
>JAICUO010000085.1 GCA_025935815.1 Streptosporangiaceae bacterium | reverse complement strand
GGGACGGTGTCCTCCATGGCGGCCGCGTCGCGCACCGCGTCCCCGAGGAGGCCGAAGGCCAAGATGGTGATGGCGATGAGCGCTCCCGACGGGATCAGGAGCCATTCCTGCTGCTCGATGACGGTGGATGCCTCGGCGACCATCCCGCCCCACGTCGGCGTGTTCGCGTCGGCGGTCAGCCCCAGGTAGGCCAGGCCGGTCTCGAAGAGCAAGGCATAGGCGGCGAAGATCGATCCCTGGACGATGACCGGCCCGGCGACCCGTGGCAGCACGTGGCCGCGGACAACGTGCAGCGGTGACAGCCCGGACAAGCGGCCCGCGGTGACGTAGGGCTCTTCGCGGACCTTCAGGGTGGCGCTGCGTACCACGCGCAGCATCGCGGGCGCTGCCAGCAAGCCGAAGACCAGCATCGCGGCATTCTCGTTGCCGGGGACTACGGCGAGTACCACGAGGATGATGACGATCGGCGGAATGGCCATGACCATCTCCGCCCCTCTGCTGAGCGCGCGGTCCGCGCCGCCACCGCGGTACCCGGCGGCCAGCCCCAGCGGCACGCCGAGGGCGAGGACGACGGCCAGCCCCTCAGCGACCGAGAGCAGGCTCCGCCGGCCGCCATACAGCAGCCTGCTCAGGACGTCCCTGCCAAGCGTGTCGGTGCCAAGCAGATGATGCGGGGCGGGGCCAGACAAGACATCGGCCAGGTGCTGGGCCCCCGGGTCGTCCGGGGAGACGAGCGGTGCCGCCGCGCACGCCAGGACCAGGAGCACCAGGAACGCCGCCGCGCCCATCCCGGCCGGCCGGATCATGAACTGGCGGGCGAACGATCGCCGCCGGGCGGCGCCCGGACGGGCTGGCAACCGGGGAAGGGCGGCCCTCATGACACGCGCACCCGGGGATCGAGCCAGGAGTAGGTCAGGTCGACCAGCAGGTTGACGCCGATGACGGCAACCGTGAAGTAGACCGCCACGCCCTGGATGAGCGGCAGGTCGTGCTGGGTGGTCGCCTGCACCACCAGTCCGCCGAGGCCGGGAAGGGCGAATACCATTTCGACCAGGACGGTACCGCTGAGGCTGCCGATGAAGATCAGGCCGGTGACGGTGACCACCGGGATCGCCGCGTTCCGCAGCGCGTGCTTGCCGATGATCGACCGGCCCGGAACGCCCGCGGCCCGCAGGGTCCGGATGAAGGGCCGGTCCAGGGCCTCGCGCATCGCGTCCCTGGTCTGCTTGGCGATCACCGCGATCCCGGGCACGGCCAGGGTGATGACCGGGAGCGCGATGCTGGCGAGCCACCCGGCCGGCGACTGGCTGACCGGAACGTATCCGGTGGCCGGGAACAGCCTGAGCGTCACCGCGAACCAGGTGATGAGGAGCAGGCCCAGGAAGAAGTTGGGGACGGCCAGGCCGGTTAGCGCGATGGCGTCCACGATCTTGCCAGGCGCGCCGGCCCGCAGGGCCGCCATGACGCCCAGGCCCACGCCGACCACCGCGGCGACCGCGGTCGAGCCGATCACGAGGGACAGCGTGACCTGCAGGCGGCTGTCAAGCAGGGAAGTGACCGGCTGCTGCCAGAACAGGGACGTGCCCAGGTTCCCGTGCAGTGCGCTGCCGAGCCACGCCAGGTACCGAGTGAGCAGCGGCTCGTTCAGCCCCAGGGACTGGCGAAGCTGCTCGTACTGCGCCCGGGTCGCGTCGGTGCCGAGGATGGTGCGTGCGATGTCACCGGGGATGAGCGCTGCCAGCAGGAACGTCACCGTTGGGACGATCAGCAGGAGGGGGAGGGACAAGGCCAGTCGCCGGCCGATCAGGCCCGTCATTCCGCATCACCACGCCCTCCAGGCCGGGGCCGTGCGGTGACGGCCCCGGCCGCGGCTTGGCCGGCAGTGCTCACCCCGCGGGCCTGATCTCGGTCATGTAGGCCACGTTCCGCTGGGGTGTCGCGTTCACTCCGGTAACACTCGGCTGGTACAGCACGACGAGCGGCGTAGCCGCCACGGGCACGAACCAGGCCTGGCTGACGAGCAGCCTTTGCATCTGCTTGGCGATGGCTGGCTCCGCGCTCGCTGATGCGGCGTTCAGCTCGCCGTCCAGGGCCGTCAGCTGCGTGCTCGCGGTCTTGAACGGGTTGAAGCTGGCAGTTGGGCCCCACAGGTCCGCGTAGTCGAAGGCCGCCGGGAGCCGCCCGAAGCTGAGCGTGGCCGCTGGATAGGTGCCGCTGGACAGCGTCTGGAAGTAGGCGCCGGTGTTCGTCGTGACCTTCGGCTTGACGATGACGCCCACCGCCGAGAGCTGACCCCCGAGCGCATCGGCCAGCAGGTCCTGGCCGACGGCGGCAACCGACACGACCGGCAGGGTGAAGCCGTGCGGGTATCCGGCGGCAGCCAGCAGCTGCCTGGCCTTGGCGGGATCGTACGGGTAGGCCTTCTCCAGCGCTGAGTCGTAGCTATCCCAGCCGGGGGCAGCCATCTGCGTGATCGGAGTCCCGTAGCCTGAGCCCAGCACCCTGGCCAGGGCGTCGCGGTCGATGGCGTAGTTCAGGGCCTGCCGCACCTGAAGGCTGCCGAGCGCCTTGTCGGTCTTGCCGTCGCGGTCCAGGATGCCCAGGCCGAGCAGGAGCGTGAGCGGGTCGACGTACCGAAGCCCGGATTTCTCCGCCACGGGGACGCTCGTCACGGGCTGGTCCATCGCCACCTGGACCTGCCCGGTCCGGAGAGCCTGGAGTGCGGCCGTGGGGCTTGCGAAGATCTTGACGACCACCTTCGACCAGTGCACCGCCGACTTAGCCCGGTAGTAAGGATTGGGCACGTACGTGTAGGTCGCCCCCGCAACCGTGGCGGTTGGGTCGAGCATGTACGGGCCCGCGCCGTCCGTCTTGGTCGCCAGCGTTCCCGCCCGCACCGCGCGCGGGCTGCCGATCATGCCCAGCGCGAGGATCTGGCCGAAGACCATCTCAAGGTTGGGCGTCGGGCTGCTGAAGTTCAGGGTCAGCGTCAGCGGCCCGGTGACGTCGACCGACTTGAGGGCCGAGAGGTAGCTGGACCCGCCGTTGCCGGGCTTCATCTCGTGCTCGATCCAGGTCTTGACGGCTTCGGCGTTCAGCGCGGTCCCGTCGCTGAACTTGACACCGGGACGCAGCTTGATCGTGAAGCTCTCGTTGCCGGGCCCGTAGCTCCAGCTCTGGGCCAGGCCAGGCCGGTAGCTGCCGTCGGGCGCCTGGACGATCAGCGGGTCGTAGGCGAAGTCGCTGTAGGTCTCGTCAGCTGGCTGCCCCATGGCCGGGTCAAGGCTGGACGGCGGGCTTGGCGTCGCCACCGTAAGCGTGCCGCTTGCCCGCCCGGCGCTCACCAGCGCGCCGGAGCCGCTGCCACTGCAGGCGGTCGCCGCGCCCGTCGCGATGAGGGCGAGCACTACCGAGGCGCATCGCAGCCTCCTGAGGCCGCCCGCGCGTGCCCGGAGCATGCCCGGAGCGCGAGCCGGGCCGCCGCCCCCGCGCGACGCGCCGGCGGCGCCTCGCCGCGGTATCCCCAGCAGCCGGGTCCGATCCTGTGTCATGACCGCTCCTTTCCCGCCGCGCCCCGAGCTGGCCAGCCGCGGGGCGTGAACGACCCGCGCACGGCGGACCGCGAACGCGGAGAGCCGAAGCCCGCCGCGCCGGCTGCCGCGCGTTTCGCCTGGTCAGGCGTTACTAGCGACATATGTCATCGATACCACATTGACGAGACATGTAAACAGCCGGTGACAAGGCGTTTCAACCCTGCCGCGTGCGGCGACCGCGCCGCCCGCCCGCCCGCCCGGCATCGACCGGGTCGCTCAGGCGGGCGTCCCCGCGCATTTCTAGCGTTAAAAAAGCGAGGTTTACGGATGGCGATGACATGGAAATGCAGGAGAAAACATGATTCGTAACCCCCGGTTATTCGCGTAATGGAATTTACCAGGGGCGGCGTGCATCGGTCAAACCAAGATTAAGGGCGCTAACTGGAATTGGCACCCATCTTCCTGCGCGGAAGGCTGGCGCCCGCTAGAGTGCGAACACGTATATGCGCTGGGGAAATGCTTGATCCGAACTGCTGGCGGATTGCGCTATACCCTCCAAATCGGACAAAGGATTAGGCAGCCGGGCATCGGTAATGATGCCCGGGCTGAGCGATTATATGGACTTGCGGCCAGATCGACGGAAGCCAGGAGGAACCATGTCGATCAAAGCAGATAACCTAACTATTCCCGGACGCCTACGGATGCTGTCGGCCGAGCGCGGCGAGCAGACCGCCATTCAGGCGTTGCCCGACGGAGGCAGGCTGACATTCCGCGCCTGGGACCAGCGATCGGACGACGCCGCGCGCGGGCTGGCGGCCATCGGGGTCCGGCCGGGCGACAGGGTACTGCTGCCCGTCACCACCGACTGGCTCAGCCTGGCAGTCGCGTACGCGGCGATCCACAAGTCCGGCGGGACGGCAGTCCCAGTGCTCGCCAGCTACGGCGAAGAGCACGTGAGGTGGGCGCAGGCCAGCGCCGCGGCCGGGGGGGTGGTCAGCGACCAGCCGATTGCCGGATGCGCGGGCTGGGCCAGGTCCCTGGCCGAGCTTGAAAGCGGTGCGAAGGCACCGCTGAATGTCACGGTCAGTGCCCACGACGAGGCCCAGATCATTTTCACCTCAGGGACCACGGGCCGTCCCAAGGGCGTCGCCGCGACGCACGAGAACATATTGCAATCGATATGCAGCCGTCCAGCCGGCCCCGCGAAGGTCGGGCTGCACTCGGTTCCGGCCGCGACCAATGCGGGGCAGGGACTGCTGGTGCAGCCACTCGGCAACACACCGCATACGCTCCTCGTGCTGCCGGAATTCCGCGCGGAGGAATTCCTTGACGCAATCGAGAAGCACCGGCCGACCGATATCGTGCTGGTCCCCACGATGGCACTGGCGCTGCTGCGCGCCCAGGACGCCGCCCAGCGCGACCTTTCCTCGGTGCGCATGGTTCGCACGATGAGCGCTCCGATTAGCCCCGCCTCGCTCGAGCGGATAGACGCCATGTTTCCGAACGCGGCCACGGTCAACATGTACGCGTCAACCGAGTCCTGGCCGGCCCGGGTGCGGGCCCGATTCGACCGCACCCGTCCCGCGTCGGTCGGCAAGCCCGAGGGAGGCACCCGAGTGCGTATCGTCGACGCGTCCGGAGCTGAAGTGCCCACGGGAGTCACCGGTGAGGTCCAGCTCAAGGCGGACGGCGTCACCCCCCGTCGCTATATCGACGCCGCGGCCAGTGCCGAGGTGTTCCTAGCCGACGGCTGGGTGCGCACGGGTGACGTGGGTTACCTGGACGCGGACGGATTCCTCTACTTGAGCGACCGCGTGGACGACGTCGTCATCAGCGGCGGCTTCAACATCTCCACGCTGGAGGTGGCCGCCGTGCTCGAAGGCCACCCGCAGGTGACGGAGGCCGCGGCTTTCGGCATGCCGCATGAGGTGCTGGGCCAGTACGTGGCGGCAGCCGTCCAGGGGGTGCCCGACCTCGACGTGGCGTCCCTGTACGAGTACGCCCGGGAGCGGCTGGGCCCGGTTAAGGCCCCGCGCCGGATCGCCGTCGCGGCGCGGCTGCCGCGAACGCGGGCGGGAAAGGTCGACAAGCATTCGCTGCCCGCGCTGATCCGGGCGCTTGCCGTCGACGGCGGCGGGCATGCGGGAGGCGGGGCCGACGAGCGTGTCGCGCGGATCTGGGAGGCCGTGCTCCAGCAGCCGGTCACCCCGGCCAGCGACTTCCTTGAGCTGGGTGGCACCTCGCTGGAGGCAGCGGAGATCACCGTCAGGGTCCGACGTGAGCTCGGCAGGGCGGCCAGGGAAGAGGACGTCTACCGCGCGGGGACGCTCGCTGAGTACTCGCAGCTGATGCTGACCGCCCGGCCGCTCGATGACGAGGCGGGTGACGCACCGATCAAGCGCCTGCCACGGAGGACGGGATGACATCGGAGATCTTCCGGGCCTCTTATCTCCAGGAGTCCCTGTACCTGTCGGCGAGGAACGGCGGATCGGCGGTGAACGTCGGGGTGGTGCTGCAGCTTCGCGGTTCCCTGGACATACCTCGGCTGCTAGCGGCCATCGGTGGTCTCGCGTCTCGGCACGAGGCGCTACGAACCACGCTGGCCAGCATCAACGGCGAGGTCTGCCAGGTGGTCGCGCCGTCCGGCGAGGTCCCCGCGGTCGTGCTCGACCTGTCCGCGGAGCACGATCCCAAGGCTGAGGCCATCCGGCTGATCAACGATCACCTGCGCCGGCCGTTCGACCTGCACGGGCCCGCGCTGTGCCGGGCGATAGTCATTACCTGCGGGCCCGGCTCGCACTTTCTGGCCCTTAGCCTGCACCACGCCGTCATGGATGGCTGGTCTGCGAGCGTCCTGGCCGCGGACCTGCGCGCCTGCTACCGCGAGGCTGGTGCCGCCCGGATGGGCGCGCCCTTGCTCCAGCCCGCCGACTACGCGGCCTGGGAACGGCAGGCCGCTGACTCGGCATCGCTGGATGACTGGCGGGAGCACCTGCGCGGGTATAGCGCCAGGGTCCGCATCCCCGGCGCGACGGGTCCCGGCCCGGAGCAGCTCGGCATGGCCTGCGAACTACCCGACGGCGGCCCGGGCGCGTTCGATGGCATCGAAAAGCTCGCCAGGCGGCTCCGCGTTCCCGTGGTGGCGGTACTCGCGGCGGCCCTGGCGGCGTCGCTGCGCGAATACGCCGCTGCCCCGGACTGCGGTCCAGGCGAGCCGCGCCTCATCATAGGCATGGTCCGCGCCAATCGTGAGCGCGCTGAACTGCGGGACACCGTGGGTTACCTGGCGGACATCACGCCGCTCACCATTGACCTGAGCGGCGACCCGGAGTTCGGTGGCCTGGTCGGCCGGGCGGCAGCGGCGCTCGCCTACAGCCGGGACCACCCCGTTCCGCTCGCGGCCCTGGCGCGGTTGCTGCGCACCGGCAGCGGGGAAGGGCCGCTGTTTGACGTCTGCCTCAACTACCTGCCTGGCGACCCCCCGCCGGAGCTGCCCCGCGGGGGGCTGCTGATGACGAGCGTCGACGTCAAGGACGAGGAGCCATCGGCCAGCCGCTGGTGGGACGGTACCGCGCTGATCGACTACGTGCTGCGCTCCGCCTCCTCGGCGCGGCTCACCGGGTGCGTCCGCGGCGACGTCAACACCTTCGCGCCCAGTTTCCTGGCGGACCTGGCGGACCGGTTCTGGGCGGTCCTGCAGCGCGGAACCGAAGCTCCTGACTTGCAGGTCAGCGAGCTGGCACCAGCCGTTCCGGGAGCGACGCGATGACCGGGCCGGCCGAGACCAACGCACGGGCGGTCGACCTTCTCCCCGTCACCTACCTGGAAGAGGAGTGGGTCAGCGCCGTCGACATGCGGGCATCCGACCATAATCTCCCCCTCGCCATCAGCATCGAAGGTCCCTTCGATCACGGCGTGCTCTTGGACGCGCTCCGGGCGCTGGCGGCACGGCACGAGACGCTGCGCATGGCATTCGTGCCGGGTGAGGAAGGAATCCGGCGTGCCCTGTGGCCCATGGCCGACCCCGGCATCTACACGGCAGACCTCGCGTCCGTTGCCGAAGATGAGCGTGACCGGCAGCTCGACAGCATGATCCTGGCGGAGGCCAGGCGCCCCACTGACCTGACGCGCGCCCCGTTGTGGCGCGGGTTCGTGGCTCGCCTGTCGCCCGTTCACCACGTCCTTGTCATGGTCTATCACCACGTCATCTTCGACGGGTGGTCGACCAGGGTCGCGTTCCGGGACCTGACGAGCCTGTACGCGAGCGCGCTGTGCCGGGAACGACCGCGGCTGCCCGAGCTGACGATCCAGCTCGCTGATTACGCGGGGTGGGAACGGCAGCTCCGCCTGCCGGATGACGCGGTGGCCCACTGGCGCGGCGCGCTGCCCGGTGAGACCGCTGCGCTGCCGATGGACCGCGAAGCGGGGCACGGGCCGCAGGTCATCGCCGGCCGAGCGTATCCCGCCATCCCCGCCAGCCAGGTCAGCCAGCTTGACGCGATCGCCGGGACCGCGGGGGTGACCCTGACCAGCGCGCTGCGCTCGGTGGTGCTCACGGCGCTGCGTCCGTACCTTCCGGAGCAGGTGGTCATTGGCTGCGTCCATGGCAATCGAGAACGGCCCGAGCTTCAGCCGATCATCGGGCTGTTGTCAGATCACCTGCCGGTCCGGGTCGATCTCTCCGGCCGCCTCTCCTTCCTTGACCTGATCACTCGGGTCCACGCCGCGGTGCGGGCCGCGCGCCGGCACCAGGCACCCTCCGGCTCGATCGCCAGCGTCGTGCCGTCGCTTCCCGTGGGGGAGCAGATGTTCGAGATCTCCATCAACAACATGCGGCACTCGGCGCCGCTCGTCGAGCGGGTGACCGCGCCCGACGGAGCCGTCGTCACGTTCTCGGTGCGCGATGTCGCGGCGGCCGGGCTATGGCCGCGGATCAGGCACGCGTTCTCGGGCGGGGTCCGGCTGGGCTACCAGCTCCGCCAGGCTCTTAGCGGACAGGTGAGCGGGGAGATCTGGGGTCACGTGCCCGCTTTCCAGACCGCGACGATCGACGCGCTCGGCCGCGCCTTCGCCGAGACGGCAGGCAGGATCGTGAGCGATCCGCGGCGGGACATCAAGGCGCACGCGCCGGTGCCGGGCCCGCGCCAGCGGTGATGTCCGGCCTCATCTCGCGGGGGCCGCCCGGCCAGCGAACTGGCCCCGCCTGGAGTTCCGCACGACGGCCAGGCCCGGCGTTGCTCGCGATCGCGACGGCCCAGTTCATGGTGGCGCTGGACACCACCATCGTCAACGTCGCCTTGCCGCACATCCAGCAAGCCCTCGGGCTCTCCGGCTCAGGCCTGGAATGGGTGGTCAACGCGTACGCGGTGACCTTCGGCGGGGTCCTGCTCATCGGCGGCCGGGCCGGGGACCTGCTCGGCCGCCGCCGGGTGTTCGCCGGGGGGCTCCTGCTATTCTCCGCCGCGTCGCTCGCCGGCGGCCTGGCCAGCTCGCAAGCCTGGCTGCTGGCCGCCCGGGCGGTCCAGGGAACCGGCGCGGCGATCACCGCCCCGGCCGCGCTCGCGCTGATCGCGACCACCTTCCCCGAGGGCCGGCCGCGGAACCGGGCCATGGGCGTCTACTCGGCCACCAGCGCGGCTGGCGGCACGATCGGGCTACTGGCCGGCGGCCTGCTCAGCACCTACGCCTCCTGGCGGTGGGTGCTGTACGTCAACGTGCCCATCGGGGTGGCCGTGGCCCTTGCCGTGCCGCTGGTGCTCGCCGAGGCGCCGCGTCAGCGCGGCCGCTTCGGCCTGCCTGGCGCGATCGCCGGCGCGGGCGGGGTCGCCGCCCTCGTCTACGGCCTTTCCGCGGCCGCCGCCTCCCCGGACGGGACCTCTCACTGGAGTGACCGGAAGGTTATCGCCTCGCTCACCGCCGCGGCGGTGCTGCTTGGCGCCTTCGCCCTGATCCAGGCGCGCAGCCAGCAGCCGCTGGTGCCTGCCCGGCTCCTGCGCGACGGCGACCGGTGCGCCGCCTACCTGATCATGGTCTGCGCGGCGACCGCGATGTCCGCGGTGTTCTTCTTCCTGACTGTGTTCCAGGAAGAGGTCTGGGGTTACTCTCCGCTGCGCACCGGGGGCAGCTACCTGCCGATGACCGCCGCCGTGCTCACGGCATCCGGCGCCTCTGCCCGGCTAGTCACGCGGGTCGCCACCCGGCCGCTCCTGCTCGTCGGCGCGGCCGCCGCGACCGGAGGGCTGTACTGGCTGTCTCGCCTCAGCGAGCACGGCAGCTATGCCGGCGCGGTCCTCGGTCCCACGCTGGTCGTCGGCTGGGGACTCGGGCTGCTGTCGGTACCCCTATCGCTGACCGCGCTGTCCCGGGTCAGGGACAGCGACTCCGGGGTAGCCTCCAGCTTGCTCAGCGCCGGCCAGCAGGTCGGCGGCTCCATCGGCCTGGCGGTCCTCGGCACCCTCGCCTGGACTGCCGCGGCCGGCCGCGCCGGTACCCGGGTGACCGGCACCGCGACCAGGGCCGGGCGCCGTGCCGGGCCGGACGGCCAGCTGCCCGCGGCGATCTACCAGCATGCCCTGGCCACCGGCTTTGGCCGCGCGTTCCTGGCGGCGGCCGCGATCATGGTGGTGGCCCTGGCCATCGCCGTCATCAGGATTCCGGCGGCGCGCGGGACTTCGCCGGGCGCGGGCTCGCGCCACCGCAGACGCGGGCGGGGCTGGACGCGGTGGAGGCGGAAGTGGAGCCGCGCTGGTGCGGTACCCCCCAGGCACTCCCGGCCATCAGCCACCCGAAGGGGGTCCTCGCGAGAGCGGAGCCGCGCCCGTCACCGCAAGACGGTCAAAGGTCGCATACCGCGGTTATCATGCAACCATGAGTGGTGGGACGGGGGACGTCTGCGCCAATTGCGGCGCGCCGCTGGACTTGGGTAACGATGGGGAATGCCGCTGGTGCCGCGCGAAGGTGCGGGGGTGGCATTCGCGGCTTTATCGCAACGGCGGTGGCCGGCCGGCCGTTCGATGGCGGTGGAACTGGCGCGTCGGCGCGATCACGGCGGTCGCCATCGGCCTGGCCGCCGGGGTCGGCGCCGGGATCTCCAGCTACGCCGGCTCGCACCAGACCGGCCCGCCGGCGGCGACCGCCTCCGGGCCGCCCGGCGCGAACCAGGCCGTAGCCCCGGGGTCGACGGCCCTGCAGGCGCTCAGGCAGGACTTCGGCCCCTGGCGGCAGCTCAGCGGGCGGCTGACCGGCAGCCCCGCCCTGCTCTTGCTGCAAGGCGGCGGCGCCTTCGCGTCGTCGCGGTGGACGGTGCCATCCTCCGCGACGCGGTGGGCGCAGGACATCGGCGGCAACGTCACCTCCGTGGCGCGCTCCGGTGATCAGGCCGCTATCACGGATGCCGATGGCGTCGATTACACCGTCGGCATCGATCAGGCGTTCATCATCTCCAGTAACCCCGGCACCGTGCTGCTGATCAGCCCGGGCAGCGCGGTCATGTCGATGTCCCTGGCGCAGGCGACCGCCGTGCGGCAGTCCCTGAAGGGGTAAAGCGATGTCCCCGGTACTGCTGGGCCTTACCTGGGCCGTCATATTCGCCGTGCCCGTGAGCCTGCTCAGCCGATGGCGAGTGCGCATGAGGCCGCGAGCGAAGGCGGCATCGCGCCCGGGCGCGCACTCCGCGGCAAGCCGGCCGGCGCCGCGAAGGAGGCTCGTGCGGGCGCTATCGGGCAAGCGCACCGCCTGGCTGGCGGCGGTCAGCTTCGGGGTGCTGTTCTGCGTCGACAGCCTCGCCTTCTACCAGGGCCGCCCGACGATGACCTTCGGCGGACTGGTCCCGCTGATCCTGGTGAACCTGATCCTGTCGGTGATCATCGCCACGGTCTTCTCCGTCGGGCGGGTCAACGCGGGCAACGCGGTAGCCATGCTGGCGATCGTGGCCTTCGGCACCGTGTGGCTCATCGGGCACAACGGCGGGCACGACGCCTACCGGGCCGCGCACCTGGTCAGCGTATCGTCGGCGCCCAGCGACCAGATGCCGGCCAGCAGCACGGACAACATGGTGATCGTCTCGCCCGACATCGCCGCGACCAAGGCCTCACAGGCCATCGCCACCGGCCTCGCCGGCCAGCGCAACTACAGCACCTACCTGCAGCTGGGCCCGGCGACGTTGCAGTACGTGAACGGGCGGATGTGGTACGTGTTCCCGCTGGAGTTCGACGGCGCGGGCAACAAGGCGCGGCTGCACGCGATCGAGCCTGGCTACATCATGGTGTCCGCCGAGGACCCGGACGCCATCCCGGTTGAGCACTACGACGGCCCCTACACCATGGTCGTCAGCCTGGGCGGCGGGCAGGGCAGCGAACCGGACCGGTGGGCCTACAGCCACGGCTACAGCGGATACCTGCTGGACAACCCCACGCTGGAGCTCAATGACCAGGGCCTGCCCAATTACACGGTGACGCTGCTGGCGCCCCAGCTGGGCTGGACGTTCTACGCCCCGGTCGCGGTCCTGGTGATAGACGCGCACACCGGCCAGATCACCCGGTACGCCCTCGGCGATGTCCCGGCCTGGGTCGACCGCGTGTACAGCCGGCAGATGGCGGTGAGGATCGCGGACTGGTACGGGCAGTACTCCCAGGCCGGCTTCCAGGGAGCCGGCAGCAGCAACGCCAACCGCTTCCGGGTGTCCGGCGCGCCGGTCATGGTCTACACCGGGGCCAGCCATCCGATGTGGCGCATGTTGCTGACCAGCTACAACAACGACAACTCGGTGGCCAAGGTCGTCGAGATGAACGCCGCCACCGGCGCGATGCGGATCTACGCGCCGCAGCGGCCGATGGGGATCGAGGATCCGGTTACCCAGGCCTTCGACAATGCCTCAGGTATCGGTGCCACGCTGGTCAAGGCCGACCACTACCAGGCCGTCGACCTGACCCTGCACGTCATCTACGGCCGCCTCACCTGGATGGGGACCTACGAGCCGGAAGGCTCGAGCCCGAGCTTCGTCGGCGTCGGGTTCGTCGACGCGTACGAGGCGACGGCGAACAACGTCGTGTTCGGCAACAGCAGGTCCGCCGCGCTGAACAACTACCAGGCCCAGCTGGCCACCGAGAGCACCGCCAACGGAGCCGCGCCCGGACAAGGCGGCCAGTACCAGACGATAACCGGCACCATCGCCGACATCCAGTCGGACATCACCGGCGGGCAGAAGTACTGGTACGTCATCCTGGACGGCCAGCCGGGACACGCCTACGTCGGCACCGTGGCCTCGGTCGGCCCCGCCCTCGTCTTCGCCAGGCACGGCGACCCGGTCACGATCCGGATCCTGGCCGTCAGCGCCCAGGAATCCACCGAGACCATGCAGTCCTTCACCGACGCCCGCGTTCCCCTGCGCCTGCCGGGCTCGTAACCGCGGGTGGCGGCGACGGCGGCGAGCGCGGGCGGGCGGCATGAAGACGCCGGGGGCCTAGTGCCGTTAGGCCCCCGGCGCCAGCTGTCGGGTTACGCCAGGGAGGCGAGGTGGGGGGCTACCGTGTTCGCGAAGTTGTAGCCGTTGGACGCGTCCCAGTTGATGGACCAGGTCATCGCCCCGCGAAGGGCCGGATAGGCCGACGACGGGACGAAGCTGCCGCAGTTCATGCGGGCCGCCAGGCAGTCGAGGGCGCTGTTGACCAGTGACGGGCTGACGTACCCGCCGCCGGCCGCCGAGGGAGAGGCCGGCAGGCCGAGGCCGACCTGCGAGGCCGACAGGCCGCCCTGCAGCTCGATGCAGGCCAGGGCGGTCATGAAGTTCTCGGTGCCCTCGGCGTAGACGCCGCCGTCACAACCGTTCATCGTGCCCGAGTTGTAGTACTGGGTGTTGATCATCGTCAGGATCGACTTGATGTTCAGCGCCAGCTGGAAGTAGGCGCCGCCCGTGGAGTCGGTGTCGATGGTCTGCGGGGCCAGCGTGATGATGAGGCCCGCGCCCACGTCGCCGCGCAGCTGCTGCAGGGCCGAGGCCATGAACGTGGGATTGACGCCGTTCTCCAGGTCGATGTCGACGCCGTCGAACCCGTACTGCCGGATGATCGAGAAGACGCTGCTGGCGAAGTTGCTCGCGCTGGTGGCGTCGGACACCGACACCGTGCCGTTCTGCCCGCCGACCGACAAGATCACCTTCTGCCCGCGGGAGTGGGCGGTGGCGATGTCGGCGATGAACTGCGCCTGCGGATAGCCGCCGAGCGCGGAAGACAGCGCGGAGTCCAGGCTGAAGGACACCTGGCCGGGGGTCGCCGTCGCGTTCGCGAACGCCACGGCGATGAGGTTGTAGCTGGCCGGCACGCTGGCGATCTTGAGCGGGGTGGCGCCGTTGGTGAAATCCTGCCAGTAGCCCATCAGCAGGTGCGCGGGCAGGGTGCCCCCGCCGCCCCCGCCGCCGGACGCGGCCGTGGTCGCGCTGACCTGGCTGGACTTCGGCGAGGTGCCCGCGGAGTTGGCGGCGGAGACCGCGAACGCGTAGGTGGTCGAGGCGGCCAGGCCGGTAATGGTGGCGCTGGTCGCGGTGACGGTGCTCACCTGGCTGCCGTTCTCGTACACCTGGTAGCCGGTGACCGTCCCGGACGGGGCGGTCCACGACAGCGAGACCGACGACGACGTGGTGCTGGTGACGGCCAGGTTCGCCGGCGCGGCCGGAGCCTGCGTCCCGCCCCCGCCGCCGCCGCTGCCGGCCGGGCCGGTGAGGGTGAGGCTGTCGGCGTAGAACACCGGCTGGGCGTACCAGCCGTGGATGTAGATCGTGACGCTGGTGGTGGACGATCCGGTGGTGAAGGTGGTCGACAGCTGGGTCCAGCTGGCGGCCGCGGGCGTCCAGTTGCTGGTGTCGCTGGTGCCGGTGCCGGTGTCGCCGAGGAAGACGTAGTTCCCCTCCACCTGGCCGCTGAGGCTGTAGGACGACGACGGCTGGACGCTGACCACCTGGCTGCACTGCGCGTAGTCGCTGTTGCTGGGCGTGCCGGCCAGCGCGCGGGAGTCACCGGGGTAGACCGGCGAGGTGACGACGGCGTCGCCGGATGAGCAGGTCCAGCCGGAGGTGTTACCGGCGCCGAAGTCGCCGTTGACGAGCAAGTTGGCCGCCGCCGAGGCGCCCGGGGCGACGGCGGCGCCGGCGGCCACTGTGACCAGGAGCGCCGCGAGGGTGCTGAGCGCTAGCCGCAGGGCACCGCGAGGCGGGGATGAGGAGGTAGGCAACCGTTGACCGTGAGGGAGGAGATGCATGACGGCCTCCAGGGGGCGGGGCGAGGTCGGCACGAGCGGTGAAGCTACCTCGGTGGGAAACTAATAGGAAACTTACCTATTAGTTTCCGTCAAGGTAGCATCGCCCCGGCGGGGGGTCAACGGTGTCCGCAGAAGAAGCGTGATTGACCGGTGCGCGGACGTGACCGGGCCGCTTTCCGCGTGTGAGGAGCAGTGTCACGGTGTTCCGCGGAATGTCACGCCGCAAAGGTGTCAGCTCACCTTTCCGAAGGAGGACATCATGCCAAGCGCAAACCGGATGACGACGGCGGTCGCGCTCGACGCGCCGCAGATCGAGGGGCGCTACGCCACCCTGGGCGACTACACGGTCAGCTTCGAGACGTTCCGGCAAGACGCCGATCCCGCTCCGTATTTCGCGGGGCTGCCAGATGACCGCTGCCAGTGCGCGCACTGGGGCGTCGTGACAGCAGGCCAGCTGACCTTCCGCTGGCCGGATCATGACGAGACCTACGTGGCGGGCGACGCCTACTACGCGCCGCCCGGGCACCTGCCCCTGGTGGCCGCGGGCACGACCATCGTGGAGTTCAGCCCCACCGCTGACCTGGAGGCCACCATGGCCGTCGTCGAGCGGAACCTCGCCGGATCGAGCGTGTCGCCATGAGCGCGCAGCCGAGCACGAGCGTGGTCACCGGCACGGCGGGCGGGGGAAGCGGCCAGCGGGACGCGAACGCGGTCGTCGCGGACCTGATCAGGTTCCTGGAGACCGGCACCGCCTCGGACCGGCTATTCGCGGCGGACGTGTTCGCGGACCTGTCGCTGCCGCACTGGCGGGTCCAGAGCGGTACCGCGGCGGAGGTCATCGCCATAAGGGCCGAGGGCCACCCGTGCCCCGGGCAGGTGCACGTGGAGCGCGTCGAGCAGACTGGCCACGGCTTCACCATCGAGTTCGAGGAGCGCTGGGAGGACGGGGGCCAGCGATGGTATTGCCGGGAGATGATCCGCGCCGACGTGACCGACGGCCGCATCGCGGAAATGTCCATCTACTGCACCGGCGACTGGGACGAGGCCAAGCAGCGCGAGCACGCCCAGGCGGTGCGGCTGATCCGGGCGTGACCAGGGGCTTCCCGGGAGCCTACGATGAGGCATGGTGACGGACTCGCCCGTCGTCCGCGATCTCCTCGGCCGCGCCGACGCTGCTCGCGCGGTCGGCCAGGGGGCGGTCGCGGCGCGCCTGTACGACGAGGCCGCCGCGCGCTGCCGGGAGGCGAACGACCTTGACGGGTGGACCGAGGCAGTGCTCGGGGCGGCCTCGGTCCACCTGTTCGGCGCGGCGCCCGGCAAGCTGCCGGCCCAGCTGCACGACGTGCTGGCCCGCACGACCGATGAGGCGACCCGGGCGCGGCTAGCCGCCGCGCTCGCCCGCTGCTGGGCGTACGCCGGCCATCCAGCCCGCGCCGTCCGGTTCGCCGACGAGGCCGTGGAGCTCGCTGAGCGCGCCGGGACTCCCGAAATGGCGGCGGACTGCCTCGACGCCGCGCTCGCGGTCCACTGGGGTCCCGACGAGCTCGACGTGCGCCGGTCACTGGCCGCCCGCCTGGACGAGACCGCCGCCCACGTGCTCGATCCCGCCGCCCGGCTACAGGCGCACCTGTGGGCGTTGCAGGTCGCCTGCGAGGCACTCGACCTTCCGGCGATGCATCGCCAGATGCGCGCCCTGGAGCTGCTGGGCGAGGAGTCCGACCGGGCGCTGTTCTTCGCCGCGTCGCGGCGGCTCATGCTCGACCTGCTGCGGGGCCGCACTGATACCGCGGCCCGGCTGCGGAGCCTGGCCGCGCAGGCATCGGAACGGGCGTCCCTGGCCGATGCCTGGATGGTGCTCAAGGCCATGAACGCTTACTCGGCGGCGCAGTCAGGTGACATCGACGCGTGCGCGGCGGCAGCGGCCGAGTGTGAGGAGTGGGCCGTGGCCGAAGGCGTCACGGTGGTGTGCGCCGAGGCTGCCTACCTGTGGTCGTGCACGCCGATGCTGGACCGTGCGCGCGCCCTCGTCCGCACCTTCAGCGGGCCTTCCCTCGACGACCTGCCCCGCGACGTGAACTGGCTGCTGACCCTACAGTGCCTGCTGGAGGCCGCGCTGGCTGTCGCCGACCGCGACGTGGCCGGGAACTGCGCCCGGTTGCTGGCGCCCTACGAGGGCAGGGCGGTGTTCAACGCCGGCGCGGTGATGTTCCATGGCGTCACCGACGACACCCTGGCCCGCGCGGCGGCGCTGCTCGGCGACCCGGTGACAGCAGCGCGGCTGCGTGAGCGGGCGCTGGCGACCTACGAGCGCATTGGCGCCCAGTGGTGGCGAGACCGGCTCGCATTGTGGCAACCGCCGTCGGCGGAGGGGTGGCGACCTTCGGCGGAGGGCGGATCGGGCGGCCCG
>JAICUO010000438.1 GCA_025935815.1 Streptosporangiaceae bacterium | reverse complement strand
GGTCTGCAGCAAGCCGGGTACGAACTGCAACTCGTAGGTCCGAATGAACGAGGCGGCCGCCTCCAGGCCGAAGTAAGGCTCCAGCCAGTGCGGCAGGATGTCGGAGTAACCCTGCCACCAGCCTGGCGTGTTGGCCTCGCGGGCCAGCGCCAGCACCCCCGCGCGCTCGGAGGGGGTGGTAATCCCGTAGAGCGTGAGGAGGTCGGCGATGTCGCGCTCCTTGAAGCTGACCCGGCCGTGCTCCATTCGGCTAATCTTGGAGTGTGAGCCCCGGATCGCGTCCGCAGCCTGCTCGGTGGTCAGCCCGGCCTTCTCGCGAAGTCGGCGAAGGTGCCCGCCCAGGATGAGACGCTGGACGGACGGTCCGGCCGTGCGCGGCGCAAACTGGGCAAGCGCGGCCTCGCCCGCGGGGTCTTGAGCAGGGTCCTGGGACGATAGCATCGCCACTCCTCAGCTTTTTTGCTTCCCGGTCATGAGTCGGGCATGGGCCAGTTTCCCATGTAACCCTGCCGCGGGGAAGGGGATCGAGTGACGATTCGGTTCACATCTGAAATCACCCGCGTTTCCGGCACCCGGTACCTAAAGGGGTTTCGGGTGCCGGAGGGGCTGCTTCTGGTGCCAATGGTGCATCTGGTACAGGTGGCACATTAGGCAACGACGTGATCGAACTCCCCGTCCTTGGCGCCGGCCAGGAACGCGGCGATCTCGGCTCGGGTGTACACCAAGGCCGGCCCGGTCGGGAAGCGGGAGTTCCGGACCGCGACCCCACCGTCTGGGAGCATGGCGACCTCAACGCACGCCCCGTTGGGGTTGCTGTGCGCGCTCTTCTGCCAGGTGACGCCAGCCAGTCCAGCGGATGTGGCTGGCATGCCGTTGTAGGTATGTGTCATGTTCCTTCCTAGGGCACGCCGCGAGTTGGGTGCCGGGCGCGATGCGGGTACCCGGCGCCGGGCAGGCCGAACACTGCCGCGTTCCGGTATTCGCTGCCACCCGGGCCAGGTCTCCGGCGCGTGGTGAAGCAGGTGATTCAGGCGGGCATGCCGGAGGAGGCCCGCTTGCGCGCGCCGCCTTCCCTCCAGGATGCCGCCGGATTCACCTGTGCACGGTTCGGATGAACGTGCATCCGGTCTTGCATTTGCACAATATATCAGGCACCATACATAACAAGGCATACCCCACATACTGCGCAGGCAAGGCTTTTCGGGGCCCATGACGATGCAGAAAGCGGTTGCGTTGGCTCATCTGAGGGTTGCTTACGAGCCGGACGATGACGACGAGGACGTCGTCGCCCTCCCGGCTCTTCCAGCGTCCCCGCCGCAGCTCCTGCCCGTGCCCTCGGCGTGGTGGGAGACCTCCGCGGTGTCCAGCCGGGTGCTGACCGCCGAGCCCGAAGAAGCGCGCGCCTCGCGCATGTTCGTCCGTGACCTGCTCACCCGCTGGGGCTTGGCCGACCTGGTCGATGACGCCGAGCTGATCATCGGCGAGCTGGTCGTCAACGCGGTACGCCACGGCCTGCGCGCCGTCCCGCCCATCGCGGCGGTGAGCCCGACCGCGCCCCCGCCCATGCGGCTGTGCCTGCTGCGGCGCAGCGGGGAGGTCATGCTCGCGGTCACCGACCCCAGCGCCGATCCGCCCGCCCCCCGGGCACCTGACTCGGCCCGCGAGAGCGGCCGCGGACTGCAGATCGTCGGCGCCCTCAGCTACATCTGGGGCTGGTCCCCCATAGAAGGCCACGGCAAAGCCGTCTGGGCCGTCCTGAAATACTCCGCGTAATCCCCCAGGAAAGACAGGCTCGTCGGCGTCGGCTTGGGCGAGGACGTGCTCTACCAGGGCGATGAGGATTTCCTTGGCCGACTCGCGGTGGCGGGCGTCACACAACACGATCGGCAGGCCCGGCTCCAGGTCCAGGGCGCCCCGCACATCCTCGATGCTGTACCGGCGCGACCCGTCGAAGACGTTCAGCGCGACGATGAAGGGGATCTCCCGCCGCTCGAAGTAGTCAATGGCGGGGAAGCAGTCGGCCAGCCGCCGGGTGTCGGCGAGTACCACCGCGCCCAGCGCGCCGATCGCGAGCTCATCCCACATGAACCAGAACCGCTCTTGCCCGGGCGTGCCGAACAAGTACAGCACCAGGTCATCGCGCAAGGTGATGCGGCCGAAGTCCATCGCGACCGTGGTCGTCGTCTTGCGCTCCACGCCAGCCGTGCTGTCAACCCGCCGGCTGGTCTCCGTTAGCGGCTCTTCCGTGCGCAGCGGCCGGATCTCGCTGACCGCGCCGACCAGCGTCGTCTTGCCGACCCCGAATCCGCCGGCCAGCAGGATCTTGATCGCGCGGTGCCCGCGGGACGTCATCATCCCGCCGCCAAAATCAGAGCCCCCGTAGGCCATGCAGGACCTCCCTCAGCGTGCTCTTGTCGACCTGCCGTGCCTTCATGGGCACCGGTGCCCGGATCGCGATCAGGCCCAGCTCGCGCAGGTCTCCTAGCAGGATGCGAACCACGCCGAGCGGCAAGTCCACGTCCGAGGCTATGTCCACGACCGTCGTCGGCCGGCGGACGAGTTGCAGCACTGAGACGTGCTCCGGCGCGAGTGCGCCCGGGTCGTCGACCCGGGCGCTAGTGGCGGTTACCGTGGAGACCAGGTCGAAGGCCTCCCCGGAATGCCGCGTCCGCCCCCGGGTCAGGGCATACGGCCGGATCACCGGGCCGGCCTGTGCGTCGAGCCACAGCTCGTCGTCGGACGCCATCGGTGATCCTTTCTACCTGTCGTACATCGCGGACGACGATCGCATGTTGACCTGCAGGTGGTCGCCGGTCCGCTGGACGAGCACCGCCATCTCGTAGGCGATCAGGCCCACGTCGGCGTCCGATCCGGTTAGGACGGCGAGGCAGGTGCCCTGCCCGGCCGCGGTGACGAACAAGAACCCAGCCGACATCTCGATGATCGTCTGCCTGACCTCGCCGCCCCCGAAGTGCCGCCCCGCCCCGCGTGCCAGCGACTGGAAGCCGGCCGCCAGCGCCGCCAGGTGCTCGGCATCGGCCCGGTCCAGCCCCCGCGACGCGCCCAGCGCCAGCCCGTCCTGAGACAGGTACACGGCCCGCTGGATGTGCGGGACCCGCAGCACCAGGTCGTCGAGGAGCCAGTCGAGCTGGCTCGTCGGATAGTTACCGTTAGGACCCATCCGGGTTGCCCTCCGTATCCCGTTGCGTCGATCGCGTGCGGCCCTGCTGCCAGCCGCGCTGCATCGCGGACAGGGTGTTTCTCATGTCCTGGAGCGATGTAGCGCGCGCCTGCGGCACTCCCGTTTGGCCGTTGCCGCCGCCCGCGGAATTGCGAAGCTGAGGCGCGAGGTTGGCCTGCCGGACCCGCCGCGGCAGGGCTGTATCCTCGTCGCCACTGGTTCCCCCGTTCTCCTGAACCGTCGCGTTCCCCTCCATGGTCCCGTATCCGGGACCCTGGTATGCACCATATGCCGGCTGCGGGGCGGTTGATCCCGGACCGGTTGTGCTAGCGCCGGTTGAGCGAGCGCCGGTTGAGCGAGCACCGGTTGAGCGAGCACTGCCCGGGGTGTCCTCGGGACGGCTCATCCTGCTGAACACGTCGAAGGGCGGCGCGATGTCCCGGGACACCGGGACCCCGGTCACCACGGGAACGTCGTCGGAGCGCGACCCGCCCCGCGGGCCACCGCGCTGGGGGTAGCCCCCCGTGTCGGCCGGGCTGGCGGGAGCGCTCGGCCCCGGGAAGCCAGCCGGGCCGCGAGAGCCTGCCCCGTAGCCGCCCCGCAGCGGCATGCTGTCCAGGTCAGGAGCGCCGCCCGTCGGCCGGCCATTGTCGTGTCCAGTAGCACTGTCGTAACCAGGGACACTGTCGTACCCGGTGACACCGTCGTATCCAGTGGGGGCGTCGTACCCGCCGAAGCTGTCGGGCCGGTTGCCGTTGCCCGGGAACCCGTTGGCGCCGCGGCCGCCCGCGTGGGCGTAACCGTTGCCGTTCGCCGCGGCGTGCCCGTTGCCGGCCGTGGGATACTCGCCGTTGGCTGGGTAGCCGCCGTGGAAGCCACCACCCCGGGCGGGGCCAGCGGCCGGGGTGCCGGCCCCGGTGAAGCCCGCCCCCGTGAAGCCACCCCCGGCGCCCGCCTGGCCGAAGGCCGGCGCGTCCGCCGCGGTGGCGAGGCCGCGCGCCGGGCCGCCTTCACCGCTGGTGAGGGCAGGCGGCCGGTCATCGACGACCAGCTGCCGCGAGATGAGCACGACCGCCGTGGTGCCGCCGTATGGCGATGGGCGCAGCGTCACGCCGATCCCGTGCCGCCGGGCCAGGTGCGCGACCACGAAGAGGCCCAGCTGCTCGGTGTTCGCCGGGTTCACCTCCGGCGGGCTGGCGAGCCGCTGGTTGAGCTCGGCCATCCGCTCCGGGGTCATGCCCAGGCCACGGTCCTCGACCTCGATGGCGAACCCGTTGCTCACGATTTCGCCGGTCACCCGGACCTGCGTGTACGGCGGGGACAGCGACGTGGCGTTCTCGATCAGCTCGGCCAGCAGGTGGATCACGTCGGTGACCGCGGACCCGCTCAGCGCCGCCTTCGCCTGGGTGGCGACCTGGACCCGCGCGTAATCCTCGACCTCGGCCACCGCCCCGCGCATCACGTCGACCAACCGGACAGGCGCGGACCAGCCGCGGCCCGGAGGCGCGCCGGACAAGATGATGAGGCCCTCGGCGTGCCGCCGCATGCGGGTGGTCAGGTGGTCAAGCTTGAACAGGTCGTCGAGCACCTCGGGGTCGGTCGCCCGCCGCTCCATCTGGTCCAGCGAGGTGAGCTGGCGCTGCAGCAGCGACTGGTTGCGCCGGGCCAGGTTGCGGAACACGTCGTTGACGCCCTGCCGCAGCTTGGCCTCCTCCACCGCCGAGGCGATAGCCGTCTGCCGGACCGCGTCGAACGCCCGGCCGACCTGCCCGATCTCGTCATTGCCGACCCGCAGCGCCGGGGCCTCGGCGGCCACGTCCACCTCTTCGCCGCGCCGCAGCCGGGCCACGACCGACGGCAGGTGCTCCTGCGCCAGCACGAGCGCCGACCGGCGAAGGCTCGTCAGCCGGCGGTTAATGGACCGGGCCAGCCAGATGGTGACGATGAGGGTGAGGATCAGGCCCAGCAGGCCTAGCGCGCCGGTGATGATCACCTTGTTCCTGGCGCTGTCGGCGATCTGCTGGTCGGTCGCCAGCACCGCGTCGGCGGTGGCCAGGCCGCCCTGGTAGTTGGCGTCCGCCACCGTCTTGGTGAGGAACTTCCAGGTGGGCGCGCTCAGGCCGTGCTGCTCCAGCGCCGCCAGCGGCAGGCCAGCCTCCACGCCCTGCTGGACCTGGGTGAGCTGGTCCTGCACCGCCTTGGGGGCCAGCCGGTTGTAGACCGTGTTGAACGGAGTCAGCTCCGAGGTGGTCAGCGTGGACTGGAACAGCTTCTTGTCCATCTGCTCGCGCCCGGCGGCCTCCACGAACGCGACCCGCCCCTGCTGAGTCAGCGTTCCGGCGGCCAGCGCGCCCGCCAGCGCCGCGTCCTGGATGTTGAGCTCCTCGCGCGCGGTGACCGTGGCGATGAGGCCGAGTCCCTGCGTGGCGGCCCGCGCGTCGGTCATGCTCGCGGCCTCGGCCTGGAAGACGCCCGGGATGCCCAAGATGATCTGCGTGTAGTCCTGCAGCGCGGCCAGCGGGAGCGGGAGCGGCCCGGGCAGGGCCTTGGCCATGACGGCCTGCCGCAGGTTCCCCAGCGGAGGGCCGGTCACGGCGCCCAGGAACTGGTCGATCGCCGCGGTCTCGGCGGGCGTTGAGGCCTGCTTCGCGTCCGGCTTGTTGATGGCGGCCACCAGCACCGGCACGCCCCGCTTGGTCGCCGTGATGGCGGCCTCGTAGCCACCGAGGTTGTCGGCCGTCGGAGCCGAGGCGTAGACGACTGCCGCCCTCCGTTCTCCCTGCAGCGTGGTCATGAAGACCGTCAGCGGCACGGATGTGGTCCGGATCAGGCTCGGCACTCGGTCCAGGTTGACGAAGTTCGTGACCGACGTGTACGCGACGTCGGCGAACAGCCCGAGCAGGGTGACGAGCGGAATCGCCACCAGAAAGTAGATTCTCAGCCGGATGGATCGACCACGCGACCCCATGGGACCCCCTGCGGGTAACGGGTAAAGGCAGCCCACGTTACCGCGATATACCTCAAGATCGTCCCCAAATCGGTATATTAACCCCGGGTTGCCGCAGGTAGGACGGCCGCAGGCCTCCCTCTGGGATGCAGATGTCCCCATAATCCCTCAGGTCACTACCCCTGAGTAACCAGCGCCCGAATGTCGCTGGTAGCGCCTAGGCTGGGACCCGTGACCGAGACCGCGACCCACTCTCTCCTGGACGAGCTGAATCCCCAGCAGCGCGCCGCCGTCATCCACACCGGCGGGCCGCTGCTGATCGTGGCCGGCGCCGGCTCCGGCAAGACCCGTGTGCTGACGCACCGCATCGCGTGGCTGCTCGGCGAGCGGGGGGCCCAGCCGGGCCAGATCCTCGCCATCACCTTCACCAACAAGGCCGCGGCCGAGATGCGCGAGCGCGTCGCGTCCCTCGTCGGCCCCCGCGCCCGCGCCATGTGGGTCATGACCTTCCACTCGGCCTGCGTGCGGATCCTGCGCCGCGAGGCCG
>JAICUO010000908.1 GCA_025935815.1 Streptosporangiaceae bacterium | reverse complement strand
CTCGCACATGCCGGACCGGTACGCGGACCTGATCGGCAGCGAGCTGAGGGTCACCCGCCGCACCTTCCAGGACCCGGACGGGGCGCGGGTGTCGGTGTACGCGCGGACGGCCGGCGAGCCGAAGCGGAAGGTCAGGCGGCTGGATGAGGGCATCCTGTGGCACCCGACGTTCGGCCGGTTCCCCCGCGGTCACCCGCGTAACCACTGGTCGGAGATGCGGGAGCCGCACGTGAAGCCGGGCTGGTGGTCCGACGCCACCGAGCAGGTGGCGCCGCGGGCGCGGCGGGAGATCGAGGACGCCCTGAACGACGTGACGGAGAGGCTGGTGCGCCGGTGAAGGTCACCATTGACGGCCAGGAGTACGAGTACGAGCGCCGTATGCCGATGTCGGACGCGCTGGCGATCGAGCGGGCATGGAAGCGCCGGTACGCCGAGTGGGAATCCGAGCTGGCCGCCGGGTCGGCCGAGGCCACTGGCGTCCTGGTGTGGCTACTCTGGCGGCGCGCAGGCCGTCACGTGCCGCTTGAGGACATCATCGGCGAGGAGCCGAAGGTTGATTTCGACTATGCCGAGGTGCTGTCCTCGATCATCAGCTCGCTGATGCGGGAGAGCGCCGAGGCTGAGGCTGGGACGGCAAACCCTACGACCGGCGCGCCGGCCCCGGATGGCACGGGTACGACGTCGCCCGCTATGAAGCGCTCTTCTGTGAAGTCCTCCACATAAGGCCATGGGAGATCGGGCTGCTCACCACTGAGCAGTTCGACAGCCTGGTGGATTACCTGCACGAGACCGGCCGCGCCGAGGGCTAGCCTCCCCGGGCGCGGCTTTTCCATGAGAAGACCCCGGCGACGGCAGTCACCGTCCCGGGGCACGGCCAACCTGGAGAAAGCAGGCTGACATGAGTGACTCTAGCGCCGACGACACTGCACGCAAGGAGCGCCGCCGGGAACAAAACCGTAAGTACCGGGCCGCGAACCGTGATCGACTGCTCGAATATCAGCGCTCGCGCTACCAGGCCAGCCGTGAACAGCGCCTTGAGCGGCAGAAGCAATACTACGAAGCAAACCGCGACACGATCAGGGATCGAGTGCGCGCAGCGTATGCCGCCGCACCTGAAAAGTACCGCGCAGATCGGCGGCGGTATGTCGAGGCAAACCGCGATTCGGTAAATAAGCGCCAGCGTGACCGTTTTCGCGACAACCCGGAACCATACCGTGAGCGGAACCGGGAATGGAGACTATCCAATCCCGACCAGGTGAAGGCCAATAACAAGCGCGGGAACCTCCGGTGGCGTCACGGAATCGATGAGGCCGCATGGGCTGCCATGTGGGAAGCGCAAGAGGGCAAGTGCCGCTACTGCCGCCGCGCCCTTGATGAGACAGCTGTCGTTGAGCACTGGCATGAGTGCGGCACCGGGCATGAGCAGCAGGAGAAATCATGCCCAGCCTGTAGGCGCGGACTCGCCTGCCAGAGCTGCAACATCACCATCGGCTTGGTGAAGGATGACCCCGACCGGCTGGCGCTGATGGCGGAAAACCTCCGGATCGCTAATGCCGAGGTCCAGGAGCGACAGAAAAACGCCCCAGAACAATTGCAATTCGAACTGTAATAGCCGATATCGAAGGAGGGTAAATGGCCAGCGAAACCCTTCGATTTGATATTACGGGAAATAGCACATCCGCGACGCGCGCATTTAAAGACACTGCCCAGGGCGCCGGGCTGGCGGCGGCGGCTGCCAAGGAGCTGGACAAGCAGCTCCGGGGCGAGATCAAGACGGCCGAGGTCTCCGCCGCTGCCGCGCGCGAGGGCGCGAAGGCCGACAAGCTGTACGCCGAGGCCATGCTGCTGCTGTCCGGCGGCGCCGAGGAGGCGTCGCGGAAGCTAGGCCAGCAGGGTCGCGCCGCCGAGGAGTCCGCCGTCAAGACGCGGCTCGCCGGGGAGGCTGCCAAGGGGGCCGGGGGCGGGTTCGGCGCGCTGGCCTCCCCGATGGGCGCGGCGATCGGCGCCGGGGTCGCCCTGGCGCCGGTCGCGGTCACGCTGGCCGCCGGGCTGGGCGGCCTCGGGCTGGCTGCGCTGGGCGCGTCGAAGGACACCCGGGCGATGCACGGGGTGCTGTCGGGCGTCAAGGCCGAGGTAGCTGACTTCCAGAAGTCGCTGAAGCCCGAGACCCTCGTCTTGTTCGGTGACGGAGCCGGGATCGCCACGCACCTGCTGAAGGACCTGCAGCCCGTCGCCGCCTCGACGGGCAAGGCGCTGCACGGCGTCCTGGGGCAGGTCGACGCCGAGTTCGCCAGCCAGAGCTGGCAGCGGTTCTTCGGGTTCATGAGCCGCACCGCCGGGCCCGACATCCGGGCGGTGGGCGGCCTGTTCGTGGACCTGACCGCGGACCTGCCCCCGCTGCTGACCGCGCTGCAGCCGGTGGCGCTGGGGCTGATCAAGGTCACCGACGCCGTCGTGCGGCTCCCG
>JAICUO010001004.1 GCA_025935815.1 Streptosporangiaceae bacterium | reverse complement strand
GACGCTGTTCATGGTGGTGCAGGCGGCGCTGGCGGTGCTGTTGTCGAAGCTGGGCGCGGGCAGCGACATCCCGGTCGGGACCGGGATCGCCGGGCGCACTGATGAGGCGCTCGATGACCTGGTCGGGTTCTTCGTGAACACGCTGGTGCTGCGCACCGACCTGTCGGGGGACCCGGAGTTCACTGAGTTGCTGGGGCGGGTGCGCCGGTTCTGGCTGGGGGCGCTGGAGCACCAGGACGTGCCGTTCGAGCGGCTGGTCGATGACCTGGCCCCCGACCGGTCACTCGGCCGGCATCCGCTGTTCCAGGTCATGCTGACCTTGCAGAACAACGCGGCGGCGTCGGCAGGTCTAGCGGGGGTGCGGGCCTCCGCCATCCCGGCCGGGACCGGGACGGCCCGGTTCGACCTGAGCGTGAGCATGGGTGAGGCCCGCGATGCGGCGGGCCGCCCGGACGGGCTGCGGGGACAGCTGATCGCCGCGGCGGACTTGTTCGACGAGCCGACCGCGCGAGTGATCATGAGCCGGTTCGACCGGGTGCTGGCCGGGGTGGCGGCCGATCCGGGGACGCGGCTGCGCCAGGTGGAGGTGCTGGACGCGGCCGAGCGGGCGCAGGTGCTGCAGGGGTGGAATGACACGGCGGCAGAGGTGCCGGCGGGGTCGGTGGCGGAGCTGATCGCTGCGCAGGCCGCCCGGACCCCGGACGCGGTGGCGGTTGCCTGCGGGAATTCATGGGTCACGTACCAGGAGCTGGAGCGGCGGGCGAGTCGGCTGGCGGCGGTGCTGGCGAAGCGGGGCCTCGGGCCGGAGTCGGTGGTGGCGGTCCTGATGGACCGGTCGGTGGAGCTGGTGACGGCGCTGCTGGCGGTGTGGAAGGCGGGGGCGGCGTACCTGCCGGTGGACCCCCACTACCCAGCCGGGCGGATCGCTTTCATGCTCGCTGACGCCGGGCCGGGGTGCGTGCTGGTGGCCGGCGGACTGGCGGCCGGGCTACCGGAGGGGTGCGAAGTGCCGGCGGTGGCGGTTGACGAGCCAGGGGCGGCCGCGGAGATGAACGGGTTCGCGGCGAGTGGCCTGCCTGGTTCCGGGCGGGTGGTTGCGGGGAGCCGCCCGGCGTACGTGATCTACACATCGGGCTCGACGGGGGTCCCGAAGGGAGTCGTGGTCCCGCAGGCGGGGGTGGCGAATTTCCTGGACGGGATGAGGCGGTGGTTCCCGCTGGGAGCGGGCGACCGGATGCTGGCGGTGACGACGGTGTCGTTCGATATCCACGTCCTGGAGTTGTTCCTGCCGTTGCTGGCGGGAGCGAGCGTGGTCGTGGCCGAGGGCAATGCCGTGCGGGATCCCGGGGTGCTGGCGCAGGTGGCGCGGCAGTGCGGGGCGACGGTGATGCAGGCGACCCCGGCGCTGTGGCAAGCGGTCCTGGCCGGGGATGAGGGGGCGGTGGCCAGGCTGCGAGTCCTGGCCGGGGGCGAGGCGCTGCCGCCGGCGCTGGCCGCGCGGCTGGCCGGCGCGGCGGGTGAGGTGACCAACCTGTACGGGCCGACCG
>JAICUO010000749.1 GCA_025935815.1 Streptosporangiaceae bacterium | reverse complement strand
GTCGTCAGCCCGTCGAGCACGTCGACCTCGGGCCGCGCCAGGCTCGGCATGAAGCCCTGCACGAAGGCGCTGTAGGTCTCGTTGATCAGCCGCTGCGACTCCGCGGCGATCGTGCCGAACACCAGTGAGCTCTTGCCCGACCCGGACACCCCGGTGAACACCGTCAGACGGCGCTTCGGGATCTCGACGCTGACGTCCTTGAGGTTGTTCTCGCGGGCGCCGTGCACGCGGATGAGGTCGTGGCTGTCGGCACCGTGGCGGCCGGCACTGTGGCGGCCGGCCGCCTGCGGCGACGTGTCCGTCCTCGTGGCCATCACCGGTCCTGCAGCAGCCCGAGGACGTTCCCGTCGGGGTCGGTGACGGTGGCCACCAGGCGGCCGCCGCCGACGTCGCGCGCGGCGTCCTTCACGGTGGCGCCCGCGGCGGTGACCTCGGCCAGCTTGGCCTCGATGTCCGGCACGTGCCAGTAGGCCACCGGCGAGCTCATGCCCTGCGGCCCGCCGCCGGGTACGAGGCCGATGTGCTGGCCCGCCGCATCGAAGCCGACATAGTAAGGCGCGTCGGCCGTCGGCGCCACGCCGAGCAGGGCCGCGTACACCGCCTTGGCCTTGGCCAGGTCGGACACGGGGTGCAGCACCGTCTTGATTCCCTCAGTGGAAGATCCGGTCATGATCACTCCTTGAAGTCGCGGCTATGCCGGTCACTCTAGCCGCGGCCCGGTGACCTGCGCTTCTCCAATCCTGATCGGTTTGGGCGGCCGGAGTTACCCCGTCGGCCTGGGCGCGAGGGTCACGTTTTCTATTTGAGAGAATAATATTCTCCTGAAGGGTGAGAAACGTCCCGCGAATCGGAATACGCTGCTAGAGGTGGGTTGGCTGATGCTACCGTGGTCGTCCAGTCAATCCGCATGAACGTGATCTTTGTGTCATCCGCGGTGAATACCCGACGGCTACCCGTCGTAGCCGTCGCCCGAGTACGACGGGAACCTGATGAGACCCGGAGCAGTTCAGGAGCCGGGGCGCGGGCCAGCGCGCCTTGTCCCCCAGCCCGATGGTTACGCGGAGTACGTGGATCCGACACGGGATCAGGGGCGGGCTGGCGGCCACGGCCAGCACCGCTCCCCTCGCCGGCCGGCCGGGCCGACGCGGAGCGTGCCGACGGGCGCCCTGCGGATCAAGGGAATGCCGTCTTCGGCCACCCCGGCCCGCAGGCAGCGGTCCATCCGCTCCACGATCACCCTCCTGCTGATCATCCCGCTACTGTCCCTGATCGCGCTGTGGGTCTACGCGGCATCGGGCACCGTCGGCCCGGCGCTGGCCAAGCAGCACTCCGCGGCGCTGAACAACACCGTGGGCCAGCCGATCCTCAACATGAGCGTCGCCCTTCAGACTGAGCGCGCACAGGCGTTCGCCTGGCAGGCCTCGGGCGGCCGGAGCATGTCGCAGGCGCAGCTGCAGCAGCTGTTCGGCACGAGCGACGCGGCCGTGGCCGCGTGGAAGGCCGCCGACGCGAAGGCCGCCGGCGTGGAATCCGCACAGGTCAAGCCGCAGGCGATGGTGCTCAGCAGCGCGCTGAGCAGGCTCGGCCCCCTTCGGCAGCAGATCACGCGCGGCACCATCAAGCCGCTGGAGGCGTTCAACGCCTACAACGCCATCATGGACGCGACCATCCCTTACGCCGTCAGCCTGGCCAACCCGGACTCGACTATCCCGCTGTACCAGGAGTCGGAGGCGCAGATAGCTGGCGGCCAGGGCATCGAGGCCCTAGCCCGGCAGGGCGCGCTGCTCGGCGGCGTCCTGGCCGGTGGTGGCTATATGACCCAGGGCGAGTACCGGGAGTTCCTCGGGTTCGTCGAGGACCAGAAGCAGGACTTCGCCACCGCCCAGATCCCGCTGTACTGGCAGCTCAGCCCGGACCCCTACCCCGCCGCGCTCAAGTCCCCCGCCTACCAGGCATTCGCGAAGCTGCAGGCCAGCATCGTCACGCACGGCCCCGGACGGCTGACCCTCGCCCCGAAGGCCACCCAGGCAACCTTCCAGAACGCCCTGGTGGCCCTGGGCGTGGCCGAGCTTGTCGCCCGCCAGGGCGTCACCGCTGACCAAGATCACCAGGGAACCGTCGTCCTGGCCAAGCTCTACACGGTTGGCGGCGCTGGCCTCCTCGCGGTCATCCTCTCCGCCTTCCTGCTGCTGCGGTTCGGCGGGCGGATCGCCCGCGAGCTCACCGGGCTGCGGGGCGCGGCCCGGATGCTGTCGGGTGAGCGGCTGCCCAGCGTCGTGCGCCGCCTGCGAGCCGGCGAGGACGTCGACGTGGCCGCCGAGGCGCCCCCGCTGGACTTGCGCACCCGGACTCGGGAGGTCACCGACACCGCCGAGGCGTTCTCGGTGGTGCAGCACACCGCGGTCGAGGCCGCCGTCGAGCAGGCCCAGCTCCGCAAGGGCGTCAGCAACGTGTTCCGCAGCCTCGCCCGGCGCAACCAGTCCCTGGTCCAGCGCCAGCTGCGCATGCTCGATGAGATGGAGCGCGGCACCCAGGACCCCGATGCCCTGGCCCAGCTGTTCCGCCTGGACCACCTCACCACCCGGATGCGCCGCCAGGCCGAGGGCCTCATCATCTTGTCCGGCGCCGCGCCCGGGCGCCGCTGGCGCCAGCCGGTCCCCGTCGTGGAGGCGCTGCGCGGCGCGATCTCCGAGATCGAGGACTACGTCCGAGTCGACCTGGTCACCGATTCGGCGGACTTCCTGACCGGCGCTGCCGTCGCCGACGTGACCCACCTGCTGGCCGAGCTGATCGAGAACGCGGTCGTCTACTCCCCGCCCGCCACCCGCGTGCAGGTCCGCGGCGGCCGGGTCGCCAACGGCTACGTCATCGAGATCGAAGACCGCGGCCTGGGCATTCCCGTCGCCACCCGCGAGACGCTCAACGACCGGCTGGCCCAGCCGCCGGAGTTCGACCTGGCCGATAGCGACCAGCTGGGCCTGTTCGTGGTCAGCCGCCTCGCCGTCCGCAACGGCATCCGGGTCTCGCTTCGCGAGGCCGGTTACGGCGGGACCACCGCCATCGTGCTGCTGCCGGCCTCCCTGGTCGTCTCCGAGATGGAGGCCAGCCAGCTGGCCGCGCAGGGCAGCCGGGGTGCCCTCGCCCCCGCGGGCCAGCCCGCGGACGACACGGGCGAGCCGGCCAGCATCCTGCCCGAGCGGCGCACGCCACGGCTGGACCGGCCGGCGTCACCGCATCCCGACCTGGCTCCGGCGGGCTCGCCCGCCGGAGGCCGCGGTGCCCCGCCATGGGAGGCGGACCCGACCTTCGCCGGCGGGACCTTCCGCGCCGACGGCGCAGACCTCTACGCCGGTCAGGCGCCCGACACCGCCCCGCCCTTGGACACCGCCCCGCCCTTTGGCAACGGCCAGGCCTTTGGCAACGTCCAGGCCTTTGGCAACGGCTTCGGCAGCGGCCAGCCGGCCCGCGGCGGCGGTCCCGGCCCGGACCTGCCGACCCGCGCCAGCCGGGGTTCCTTCGGTAACCCGAAGCCGTTCCAGGACGCGCCAGCGCCGTTCGGTGACGGCCCGGCCGCGCCGCGCGCT
>JAICUO010000603.1 GCA_025935815.1 Streptosporangiaceae bacterium | reverse complement strand
ACGAGCAGGCCGCCCCCGGCCAGCAGCCGGAACGCGGCCACCGACAGCGGGGTCGCCCCGGAGGCCTTCCCGAGCAGGGCGCCGACGAGGCCGCCAGCGCCCCACAGGACGCCGGACAGGGACAGACACAACAAGGCGGTAACAGATTCTGACCGCGCGCGGGCGGCATTGCCTGACAGAGCTGGGCTGGGCATGGCTGAGCGCTCCTGCGACAGAGGAAGGAATGGGTCGCGGAAGCGGGGCGCAGCACGCGCCAAGCGCTAGCTAAATCGGGCTAAGTCGAACGCCGAAGGCCAAACGCCCCGCTCAGGAGCGGGGTGGCGGGGTGATCGTGAAGAGCCGGTGCACGTCCCGATTTTACCGCAGCAGATGATTTGCAGTTAAATCACCCTGTACCCCACTCTGAGAGGGTGCCCTTCACCATCGTCGCGGTCCTCGTGCTCCCCCTCGCGTGCTGGCTGCTGGCGGCCCGGACGCCACGGGGCCGGGGCACGGTGCTGCTGGTCCTCGCCCTCTTCGCGGTCATCGAGATCGCGCTCGCGGAGGGCTGGATCTTCCCCGGGCAGAAGTTCACCCTGCTGGCGATGTTCCTGTTCGCGACGTCGGCGACGCTCCTGTCTGGCATCGCCGTGGAGAAGGCGCGCCGTGACCTGCCGCCCTTCCGGCGGGCGGGCCCGCGGGTGCTCGCCGGGGCGCTGCTGTCGGGCACCTGGGCCACCCTCGCGGCCGCGCTGATCGTCTTCTTCGTCTTCGGCGAGCTGGCGTTCGGGAAGCCCGTCGACACGCCGTCCGCCGACATCGTGCTGCCGGTGCCGTCCAACTTCTACGTCGTCGCGAACGTGGACCGCGGCTGCGGCACCAGCGCCGGACCGCAGCTGGTCTGCATCCGCGAGATCGACCTGCAAGGCTCCGGCCCGACCTCCACCACCGCGCTCGTCGAGAGCCTGACCGGCGTCTACGGCTGGCACCTGACCCGCGCCACCGACCAGTCCTGGAACGGCTGCCGCACCGTCGGGTCGTTCCTCGATGCCCACACGGTCTGCGCGGTCATCCAGTCCCGGCCCTCCGCGGACGTGGTCACCCTCGAAGCCGCCGGCGACTGGTAAAACCAGTCTGTGGCGCAGACAAGCGACGCGGCCCGCGATGCCGTCGAGCTCGCGGCGGCCGCGCGCGGCCGCCGCGTCATCCTCGGGCTGGCCGGGCCGCCCGGCGCCGGGAAGTCCACCCTGGCCATGGCGATCGTTGAGTACGCCCGCGCGCGCAGCGGCCCGCCCTGGGCCGCGTTCCTGCCAATGGACGGCTATCACCTGTCCACCGTGCAGTTGCGGCGGCTGGGCCTGGAAGACCGCAAGGGCGCCCCGGAGACGTTCGACGCCGACGGCTACGCGGCTATGCTGGCCCGCGTCGCGGCTGACGACGGCGCCGACATCTACGCTCCCGACTACGATCGCGTGACGCACCACGAGCCCATCGCGGCCCGGCTCCTCATTCCCGCGCCGGCCCGGCTCATCGTCACCGAGGGAAACTACCTCGCGCTCGACGACCCGCGCTGGCGCGCGGCCCGCCGCTACATCGACCACCTGTGGTACGTCGAGGCACCCGACGCGGTGCGCGCGCGCCGCCTCCTCGCGCGCCAGCTGGCCGGCGGCCGCGACGAGGCGGCCGCCCGCGACTGGGTCGAGCGCAGCGACCACTCCAACGGCGAACTAGTGAAGCAAAGCCGCCCCAACGCCCAGCGCATCATCACCCCGGCCCTTGAACCCCCGTCTCGATGACCCCGCAGCCTCCGCCACCCCCGCCCGCCGCGGGCCGGCCCGTAATCACGAGGCGGACCGTCGCCCGGGGCCGTCACCCGGCGCTGGCGCGGCAGTATGAGTTTGGGCACAATGCCGGAAATGCGGCCGGAAACCTGCGCGAAGCAATCGATCGTTAGGGAAAATACGTTCGAATTTATCGTTCAAACTTGCGAGCACTTTAGTGGTCGCACCTGGGGCGGCGAACGGGCCGGCGTCGCGGGGGGCGGCTTGCGGCGCGCTGGACGGCTCGGCTTTGTGGCGGTAGCGCAAAAACTCCCAAAGCGGGATGGGGTGCGCGGCCATTCCGGGGCCGGCCAAGGCGGCGTTAGTCTGCCAGAGCGGACGAGTGCCTCCACTTTGACCGCAGGAGCAGCAGCAACTCACGCTGCGCCAGCCAAAGAACCAGCCGCGAAACAGGTGCGTGGCACGCCACGAGAACGGGATCACATGAGCGCGAAGAACCTGCAGGAACTCCTGGACGCCTCGGGGAACACGGTAGAACTACTCCGCAACTCACAGCTTGGCGCGTACATCTACCCGGTGGTCCCCGCGGAGTTCTCCAACTGGCGGCGCGAGCAGATCGCGTGGGCCAAGACGGCGGTGCTGTTCGACCAGACGCACCACATGATCAACCTGTTCATCTCGGGCCCGGATGCCCTCAAGCTGCTGTCCGAGACCGGCATTAACAGCTTCGCCAACTTCCCGGTCAACATGGCCAAGCAGTTCGTCCCGACCTCGCCGGAGGGCGGTGTCATCGGTGACGGCATCTTGTTCCACCTCGCGGACGAGGAGTACGTGTTCGTCGGCCGTGCCCCGGTCGGCAACTACCTGCTGTGGAAGGGCAGCAAGGGCTACAACGTGGACCTGCGCCTGGACGCCCGCTCCCCGATGCGCCCCTACGGCAAGCCGGTGACGCGCGAGCTGTGGCGGTTCCAGATCCAGGGTCCGAACGCGTGGCAGATCATCGAGAAGCTCAACGGCGGCCCGCTGGAGCAGGTCAAGTTCTTCCGCATGGGCGAGCTGCCGGTCAAGGGCAAGATGGTCCGCTCGCTGCGCCACGGCATGTCGGGGGCGCCGGGCCTGGAGCTGTGGGGGCCGTACGAGGACTTTGACTTCGTCAGGGACGCGATCTTGGCGGCGGGCGCGGAGTTCGGCATCGAGCCGTGCGGCTCGCGGGCCTACTCCACCAACACCCTGGAGTCCGGCTGGATCCCCTCGCCCCTGCCGGCCATCTATACCAGCCCGGGCCTGCGGGAATACCGCGAATGGCTGCCCGCCGACGGCTACGAGGCCAATAACGCCATCGCCGGGAGCTTCGTGTCCGACAACATCGAGGACTACTACACCAACCCGTTCGAGCTGGGCTACGGCTCGTTCATCAAGCACGACCATGACTTCGTCGGCAAGGACGCGCTGGCGGCGATCGACCCGGCGACACAGCGCCGCAAGGTGACCCTGGAGTGGAACTCCGAGGACGTGACCAAGCTCTTCGCCTCCATCTTCGGCGCGGGCGACGGCTATCAGGTCTTTGACCTGCCGAACGCCAACTACGGCTCGACCAACGCCGACGCGGTCCTCGACGCGGACGGAAACCTGGTGGGCCTGTCCATGTTCACCGGCTACAGCGCGAACGAGCGCGCCGCGCTCTCGCTGGCCACCATTAGCCCCGACGTGCCGCTGGGCGCCGAGGTCACGGTCGTGTGGGGCGAGCCGGACGGCGGCACCCGCAAGACCGTCGTCCAGCCGCACAAGCAGTTCGCGGTCCGCGCGATCGTCAGCCCCGCTCCCTTCTCGAAGATGGCCCGCGAGACCTACCACCAGGGCTGGCGCACCGCCTCGGTCTAAGCCTGGCGCACATAACGACTATGGGCCGGCTCCCGAATCGGGAGCCGGCCCCTTAGTGTCTGTGGCTTAGCGGGTCGTTGCCCGGTCACCCGTACTGATTCGGGCCGGGGGCGGGCGCCTCGCACATGGCGACGAGCAGCAGGATGGGGCCGACGATCGGGATCAGGCTCATCCAGTAGTACCAGCCAGAACGGCCGGTGTCGTGCAGGCGGCGCACCATCGCGCCCAGCGCGGGCAGGTAAATGGCGAACATGATCAGGAAGCCGAACGCGAACAGGCCGATGCTGTTGCTGTTCACCAGGATCAGGTACAGGATGACGTTCACTACGCCGGTGGCGAGCGCCAGCCACCAGTACGCCGAGCGGGACGCGCGGCCCCGCCAGGTGAACGTGTTCTTGAGTCCCTCGGTGACCGCCTGGCCGAAGCTCATCGGAGCGCCCACCAGGTAGCTCCCCGGTGCAGCGGGCGACGCGCCCATGCCGGCCGGGTAAGGGCCGTACGCGCCGGCCGCCTGGCCGTAGCCGGCCTGGCCGTACTGCGGCTGCGCGGTGCCGTACTGAGCAGCCGACCCGTACTGGGGTGTCGACTGGCCGTACTGCGGGGTGGCCTGCCCGTACGCGGGCGCCTGCTGGCCGTACTGCGGCGTTGCCTGGCCGTACTGCGGCGTGGACTGGCCATATGCCGGAGCCTGGCCGTACTGGGGCGTCGACTGGCCGTACTGCGGTGTCGGCTGGCCGTACTGGGGCTGCGCGGACTGGCCATACTGGGGCGTCGACTGGCCGTACTGCGGCGTGGACTGGCCGTACTGCGGCTGCGCGGACTGGCCGTACTGCTGCCCCTGCGGCTGACCGGGCTGCGCCTGCGGCTGACCGGGCTGCGCCTGCTGGCCGCCCTGCCCGAACTGCGGTGCCGGCGCGAACTGCGTCGCGTCGTACTGCCCGCCCTGCCCGCCCTGGTTAGGGTCTGGCTGGTACCCGTAGGGAGTACTCACGGTAAACCTCCGACTTCCCCGTGAAAGATTGCCTCACACCGTTAAACGCAGCCCATCCTCCTACCGTTCACGGCAGGGCGAGGGAAGGTCGCCGAAATCGGGGCGGTTT
>JAICUO010000545.1 GCA_025935815.1 Streptosporangiaceae bacterium | reverse complement strand
TCATCGAACGCGGCCGCGAACACCGGGAACTCCCGGTACAGCTCACGACCCATGCCCGCCCGCTGCGCACCCTGCCCCGCGAACACCACCGCCAACAGGCCCGGCACCACCTTGTCGACCGCTTCCTCGCCGTCGGCCAGGAGACAGAGGCCGTGACGCAATTCGTCGGCGTCGGTGCCGAGGACCACTGCGCGGTAATCGAGCGCGCTGCGCGCGGCCAGCGCGCGCCCGATGCCGGCGGCGGTGCCGGGGTGCCAGGTCAGCCGACCGGCCTGAGCGCGGAGGGCCGACTCGGACTTGGCCGACAGTGGCCAGGCAATGACCGACGGTGGCGGCCCGCTCTCGTCGTCCGGAACGAGCGCGGGGGCCTGCTCAAGGATGACGTGCGCGTTGGTGCCACTGATCCCGAACGAGGAGACCGCGGCGCGGCGGGGCGCACCGGTCGCGGGCCACTCGACCGCGTCGGTCAGCAGGCTGACGCGACCCGCCCCCCAACGCACGCTCGGCGCGGGCCGCTCCGCGTGCAACGTCCGGGGCAGCCGACCGTGCCGGATCGCCTCAACCATCTTGATGACGCCGGCCACGCCCGCCGCGGCCTGGGTGTGGCCGATGTTCGACTTCACCGACCCGAGCCACAACGGCTCCTCTCGGTCCTGGCCATAGGTAGCCAGCAGGGCTTCGGCCTCGATCGGGTCTCCCAGCCGGGTGCCGGTACCGTGGGCCTCGACGGCGTCGATCTGCCGCGCGGAGAGCCGGGCGTTGCGCAGGGCCTGCCGGATGACGCGTTGCTGGGCCTGACCGTTGGGCGCGGTCAGGCCGTTGGAGGCACCGTCTTGGTTAACCGCGGAGCCCCGCACCACCGCCAAGACCCGGTGACCGTCGCGCTGGGCGTCGCAGAGCCGTTCCAATAGCAGCCAGCCCACCCCCTCGCCCCAGCCGGTACCGTCGGCTTCGGCGGCGAACGATCGGCAGCGCCCGTCGCCGGAGAGAGCGCCCTGCCGGGTGAACTCGGCAAATAGCTCCGGGGTGGTCATCACGGTGACACCGCCGGCGAGCGCGAGAGTGCTCTCGCCCTGCCGCAGGGACTGCACCGCCAGGTGCAACGTGACCAGCGAGGACGAGCAGGCCGTGTCGACGGTGACCGCCGGCCCTTCGAAGCCGAACGTGTACGAGATGCGGCCGGACATCACACTCGCACTGGTGGCTGTGGAGCCGAAGCCGGAAAACGCCGCTGAGGGCAGGCCCGAGCCGTAGTCCTGCCCGTTGGTCCCGGTGAACACCGCGGTGTTGCTGCCCCGCAAGGACTCCGGGTCGAGGTGCGCATTCTCCAGTGCCTCCCAGGCGGTCTCCAGGAGCAGGCGCTGCTGGGGGTCGGTCGCCATGGCTTCCCGGGGGGACATGCCGAAGAAGGCCGCATCGAAACCGTCGGCGTCGTCGAGGAAGCCGCCGAGCGGGGCGACGCCGGCCAGCTCAGCGGGCACCCAGCCGCGCTCAGACGGCGCCAGCGAGATCGCGTCGACGCCATCGGCCACAAGCTGCCACAGATCGTCAGGAGTGGCCACACCACCGGGAAGACGGCAGGACATGCCGATGATCGCGATCGGCTCGGCAGCCGAGTGTTCCAGCTCCTGCAACCGGTCTCGGGCACGTCCTAGCTCCGCTGTCACCTTCTTCAGGTAGCCGCGGAGCTTGTTCTCCAGGTTCTCCGGCACGGGCCTGCTTCCAATCGCTGCTAACGAATCTGGACTATGGCTGGGCCGTTGGGTCAGGGCAGGAAGGAGACCTTCAGGTGATCCAGACCGCGCACGACGGTGTGCCGGCGGTATCGCAGCGAGCTTTCGTCGGCCTCGGGGTTCTTCAGCCGTTCCGCGAAGGCGGAGATGGCGATCTCGGCCTCCAGCTTGGCCAGGCCGGAACCTATGCAGAAGTGCGCACCCGCGCCGAAGGCGAGCGACACGTTCGTGATCTTCCGGTTGACGTCGAATACGTCGGGGTCCGCGTACGCGCGGGGGTCTCGGTTCCCGGCGGCCATCAGCACCACGACGATGTTGCCGGGCTTGAGGTCGTAGCCGCCGATGGTGGTCTCGGCCCGCGCCATCCGGACGGCCAGGTGCACTGGCGGGTCATAGCGCAGGGTCTCGTCGACCGCGTTGGTGATCACGTCCGGGTTCTCCCGCAGCGCGGTCAGCTGGTCCTGGTTGCGCAGCAGCGCCAGGATGCCGCTCGAGATCAGGTTGGTGGTCGATTCGTGGGCGGCCACGAACAGGGTGGCCAGCACGCTGGTCACCTCGTAGCGGGTCAGCCGCTCGCCGTCGCTCTCGGTGGCCAGCAGGCTGGAGACCAGGTCCTGGCCGGGGTTCTTGCGGCGACGGTGGATCAGGTCGGCGAAGTAAGCGTGCGAGGCCATCGCGACGCTGCCGAACCGGCTGATCTCGTCCCGGGTGAATACGTTCAGCACGCCGAGGGCCGCGCCCAGGCTCGGCAACTCGGTGGACAGCGCCAGGTCGTCGGACCACCCTTTGAGCATGTCGCGCTCGTCGTCCGGGATGCCGAACAGGTCGCCGATGATGCCGATGGACACCGGGTAGGCAAGATCGGGGACCACGTCCAGCTCGCCCTTGCCGCGGAACTCCTCGAACAGTCCGTCCACGATGCGGGTGATCTGCGGCCTGAAGCTCTTCACGATCCGCGGAGTGAACGACTTCGACACGAGCTTGCGCTGACGGCCGTGCCCGGGCGGGTCCATGAAGAAGATCGAGCTGGCCGCCCGGTCCTCGTTGTCGGCCACGAAATCCTTGATCAACGGGGCTGCGAAGGTGTCGCTGCCCAGGTCGCGGTGCCGGAGGATCCGCGAGCAATGGTCGTACTCGCCGAAGAGCACCACCGAGCCGTCCTCGACGGCGGTGGGGCCGGCCTCGCGCAGCTTGCCCAGCAGCGGGTAAGGATCGGCCCGGATCTCGTGATCCATCAGGATGCGTAGCGGGTTGCCGACGCCGGAACCCTGCGTCGCCTTCTTCTCCGTGGTCTCGACAGTCATGTTCCGTGTCTCCTCAGCCGCTCGAAAGCTGTCTGGCTTCCTTCCTCAGCCAACCAGCTGGCCCCCGGCCGACACAGTGCCGGTTGTCCACTGCCGTGCCACTGCGGGGTAACCGGCGCCGTTACTGGCTGCTCGGGTGGAGGCGCTGCTCAGGTCAGACCGAAGTCGTCGTCGATGATGCGGAAGATCTCGTCGTCGTCGACGTTGTCCAGCGCGGACTCGTCGAACCCGGGAGGTTGTGCCCGTAGCCGGGTCAGCACGGCCTCCAGCCGTCCGGAGATCTGCTCGCGGGCCAACGGGTCGAGGCCCGCCCGGCCGTCCTGGAACAGGTCCTCCGCCAGGCGATCCAGCGCGGCCAGCGGCCCGTTCCTGTCGGCCGGCGTCAGCTGGGCGCACAGGAACGCGCCCAGCGCCGCCGGGGTGGGATGGTCGAACGCCAAGCCGGCGGGCAGGTCGAGCCCAGTGGCGGTGGCGAGCCGGTTGCGCAGCTGGATGGCTGTGAGTGAGTCGAAGCCGAGGTCCCGGAACGCGGCCCCCGGTGTGATGGCCGCGGCGTCGCCGTATCCGAGCACGGCGGCGGCCTCTTCTTGGACGTGCCGCACGAGCATCCGGTCGCGGTCGGCTCCCGGCAGTGCGGCCAGCCGTTCCGTCAGCGACAGGGGCGGGGCCGCGGCGACCGGGGGGGCCGGGACGAGGGCGGCGATGGACGGGCTGACGCCGTAGGCCACGGCGAACCGCTCCCAGTCGAGATCGGCGATCGTCACCCCGGTCTCGCCGAGGGTGATCGCCTGCCACAGCGCGGCGAGGGCGGGCTCGGTCGGCAACGGCACGATGCCGTGGCCGCGGAGCCGCTCGCCATGGGCTGCCGCCATGCCGCCGTCGGCCCACGGCCCCCAGGCCACGGAGATCGCCGGCACTCCCTCGGCGCGGTACGCCAGCGCCATGGCGTCCAGGGCCGCGTTGGCCGCCGCGTACACGCCCTGGCCCGGCTGGCCGACAACGCCGGCAAGCGAGGAGAACGCCACGAAGGCGTCCAGCTCGTGGTCGCGGGTGACGTCGCGCAGGACGGCAAACGCGTCCGCCTTCGGCCGCAGCACGGTCCGTACCTGCTCGGCGGTGACCGCGGCGACGGTGGCGTCGTGGAGCGCTCCGGCCGCGTGCAGGACGGCGGTCAGCGGCTGGTCGGCCGGGAGGGCGGCGAGCAGGGCGGCGAGCGCGTCCCGGTCGGCGGTGTCGCAGGCGGCGACCGTTACCGCGGTGCCGGTGGCGGTCAGCTCGGCGACCAGCTCCGGCGCGCCGGGTGCGCCGGGACCCCGTCGGCTGACGAGCAGCAGGCGGGCGGCTCCCCCGGCGGCTAGCTTGCGGGCGACGTGGCTGCCCAGGGCCCCGGTACCGCCGGTGATCAGCACGGTTCCGGTGGGCTGCCACGGCTGTGCGGGGCGGGCCGGGGCGCGGACGATCCGGCGGGCGACGGTGCCAGTGGGGCGTATGGCCACTTGATCCTCGCCAGCGCCGAGGGCGGCCACGGCCCGGGCCCAGGCCTGCGCGTCAGCGTTCTCGGGCAGGTCGATGAGGCCGCCCCAGCTGTCCGGGTGTTCGAGGGCAACGACCCGGCCCATTCCCCATACCGCGGCTTGCGCGGGCGTGGGCGGTCCGTAAAGGCCGGTGGCGTTGCGGGTGGTCACCCACAGCGGCGCGCGGATCCCGGCGGCACTAAGCGTTTGGACCGTCGCCGCGAAGGTGACGGGCTCCAGGGTCAGCAGCGATAGCACGCCGGTCACGTCCGTCGTTTTGGTGAGCGTTTCCTGGTAGGTGCCGCCGGTGATCACAATCGGCTGGGCGCCCGCCATGGTGAGGGCCTCCAGGCAGTCCATGGGCACGGCGTCGGTGGGGGCCAGGATGAGCCAGGTGCCGGAGAGCCGGGCAGGGCGCTCGGGGACGGGGACCCAGTCGACGCGGTAACGCCAGTGGTCCAGCGGCTGCTTCTCGGTCTGGCGCTGCCGCCACTGGGCGAGCAGGGGCAGAACGGCTTCGATGGCGGAGCGTTCGGCCTCGTTGGCGGAGAACTCGCCGGTGGCGCCCCGCTCGACCAAGTCCCAGAACTCGGTATCAGCCGGAGCCGCGGAATCGACAGCAAGCCAGTAATGCTCGTGCTGGAAGGCGTAGGTGGGCAGGTCCACCCGCTGCGCGCCGGCGAAATAGGACAGCCAGTCGACGTCGTGACCGCGCGCCCACAGCCGCCCGACGGCCGCGGCCAGGGTAGCCGCTTCGCCGCGGTCACGCCGCAGGGCCGGGATCCACTCCCCC
>JAICUO010000937.1 GCA_025935815.1 Streptosporangiaceae bacterium | reverse complement strand
TGCTGCGCACCGACGTGTCGGGGGACCCGGAGTTCACCGAGCTGCTCGGCCGGGTGCGGCGGTTCTGGCTGGGGGCGCTGGACCACCAGGACGTGCCGTTCGAGCGGCTGGTGGAGGACCTCGCGCCGCAACGGTCGATGGGCCGCCACCCCCTGTTCCAGGTGCTGCTGACCATGCAGGACAACCCCCCCGCGACCGGGGTCCTGCCCGGGGTGCGGGCGTCCGCCATGCGGTCCGGGACCGGGACTGCCCGGTTCGACCTGAGCGTGCTGCTGGGTGAGTCCCGCGATGCGGTCGGCGCGCCGGGCGGGCTGCGCGGGCAGCTGCAGGCGGCGGCCGACCTGTTCGATGAGTCGACCGCGGTCGCCATCGCGAGCCGGTTCGGCCGGGTGCTGGCCGCGGTCGCGGCGGACTCCCGGATTCGGCCACGGCAGGTGGGCCTCCTGGACGAAGCCGAGCGGGCGGAGATCTTGCGGGAGTGGAATAACACCGCGGCGGATGTCCCCCCCGGCACGGTGACGGAGCTGGTGGCGGCGCAGGCGGCGCGAACACCGGATGCGGCGGCGATTGCCGGTGACGGGTCGTGGGTCAGCTACGAGGAACTGCTGGAGCGAGCGGCGCGCCTGGGCGGCTACCTGCGGACGGCCGGGGCGGGCCCGGAGACAGTGGTGGGACTATGCCTGGACCGTGGCCCGGAGATGATCACCGCGATCCTGGGGACGTGGCTGGCGGGGGCGGCGTACCTGCCGCTGGACCCGGGCTACCCCCCGTCCCGGCTGGCGTTCATGCTGGCCGACAGCCGGGCCGCGCTGGTGGCCGGGACCGGGCAGGCCCTGGACGAGCTGCCGGCCGGGCGGCTGCCGGTGATCGAGCTGGATGACCCGCGCACCGCGGCGGCGGTCGCGGCGGCGATGCCGACGGCAGCGGGGCCGGCCCCCGGCGGGCGGCTGGCGTACGTGATCTACACCTCAGGGTCCACCGGGGTCCCGAAGGGGGTGGCGGTGGCGCACGGGGCGCTGGCGAACTACGTGTCGTGGGCGGGATCGCGGCTGGGCTGGGGGATGCCGGGTGGGCGGTACGGGCTGCTGCAGGCGCCAGTGACCGACCTCGGCAACACGACGATCTTCACCGCGCTGACGAACGGCGGGGTGCTGCACGTACCGGACGGCGGGCTGGCCGGTGATCCCGCCGCAGTTGCCGGGTGGCTGGCCGGGCAGGGGATCGACTACCTGAAGGCGGTGCCGTCGCACCTGGCGGCGCTGGCGGCGGGGGCCGGGCTAGACGCGGTGCTGCCGGGCCGGTCGCTGGTGCTGGGCGGGGAAGCGGCCGCGCCCGGGCTGGTGGAGGAACTGCTGGCCGCGGCCGGGGACCGGGTGGTGGTCAACCACTACGGGCCGACCGAGACGGCAATCGGCGCGGCGGCCGGCGTGGTCAGCACGCGGCCGCTGGCCGACGGGGCGGTCCCGGCCGGGACGCCGGCCGCCAACATGCGCGCCTACGTGCTGGATGAATGGCTATGCCCCGTGCCCGCAGGAGTGGCCGGAGAGCTGTACCTGGCCGGGGCGCAGCTAGCCCGCGGCTACCTGGGGCGTCCCGGACTGACCGGGGAGCGGTTCATCGCGTGCCCGTTCAATGCGGGCGGGGAGCGAATGTACCGGACCGGCGACCTGGCGAAGTGGACGCCGGACGGGCGTCTGGTGGTGGGCGGCCGCGCCGATGAGCAGGTGAAGATCCGCGGGTTCCGTATCGAGCCCGGCGAGGTCGCGACCATGCTGGCCAGCTGCCCGGGGGTGGCGCAGGCGGCGGTGATCGTCCGCGAGGACACCTCCGGCGACCGGCGACTGACCGGGTATGTCGTCCCGGCCGCCCGTCCTGGCAGTGGCATCCCGGGAGACGAGGACACCGCGCTGGCGGCGGCGGCGCGCCAGCATGCCGCCGCCCGGCTGCCGGAGCACATGGTGCCGTCGGCGGTGGTGGTCCTGGCGGCGCTGCCGCTGACCCCCAGCGGCAAGCTGAACCGGGCCGCGCTGCCCGCCCCGGAGTATGCGCCGTCCGCGGCCGGCCGGGACCCGGCCACCGTGGCCGAGGAGATCCTGTGCGGCTTGTTCGCCGACTTGCTGGGGCTGGAGCGGACCGGGCCCGATGATGACTTCTTCGCCCTCGGCG
>JAICUO010000664.1 GCA_025935815.1 Streptosporangiaceae bacterium | reverse complement strand
GCCGTCGCGAGGTCCGGGGATACCGCCCGCGGCGGCTTCACCTGGCGAGAACCGGGTAATCAGCTTCCCGTGGCGTTTTCTCTGGGTGCTGCCCCGTTCGTGCAGGCGTGCCTCAACGGCGGGACCAGCCCTGGCGAGCATCCGGCGGTCCCGATCACGCCCGCCGAGCTCGCCACCGAAGCCCTCGCCGCCGCCCGCGCCGGGGCGCGGGCGATCCACGTCCACCCCCGCGCTTCCGACGGCTCCCAAAGCCTCGCCCCGTCGCTGGTGCTGCCCGCCGTGGCCGCCGTCCGCGCCGCGACCGGCCTGCCGGTGGGCGTGACCACGGGCATCTGGGCGGTTTCCGGTGACGCTGACCTGCGGCTGTCCCTCGTGGCTGGCTGGACGGGCGCCGACCGGCCCGACTTCGCGTCGATCAACGTCAACGAGCCAGGCACCGGCGCCCTGGCCGACCTGCTGCTGAGCCTCGGCATCGCGGTCGAGGCCGGCGTGTGGACCGTGGCCGACGCCGACCTGCTCGCCCGGTCCACGCTGGCCCCCCGCGCGTTCCAGGTGCTGTTCGAGCCCACCTCGCGGGTGCCCGGCGAGGCCGTCGCCGAGGCGGCCGCCGCGTCGGCGGCCGTCCTGGCCGCCGGGATCACCGCGCCCCAGGTCCACCACGGGTACGACCAGGCGACCTGGGACGTGATCCGCTGGGCCCTCGGCAAGGGATTCGCCGTGCGCGTCGGCCTAGAGGACACCACCGTCTTGCCCGACGGCTCCACCGCGACCGGAAACGGCGACCTCGTGGCCGCCGCCGTCCGCCTAGCCGCCAATCCCGCCAGCTGACCTTCGCGTCCATCCCCGGTTCCGGTCACGAGTTGGCCCCGGTCGCCGGGAGGCGGTATGGTGTACCTCGCCGGGAACGAACGAGTCCCAGGCGAAATCCGAGACCGCGTGGTTGCCGTTTTATTCGGTTTGCCTGGTCGGCCTGGACAGCTCGGCCCCGTCGTCTAGTGGCCTAGGACGTCGCCCTCTCAAGGCGGTAACGCCGGTTCGAATCCGGTCGGGGCTACCACCGCCACCTGAAGCCCACCCCCCGGGGTGGGCTTTTCCACATGCCATCGCCCCTGGTGGCATCGCTTTAGTGGCCACTGCCTAGGTGAACGCCGAGGGCGGACAGGCCCTGCAGGAACAGGTCCACGCCGACCGCCGAGAGCAGGATGCCCAGCAGGCGAGACAGCACCTCCAGGGACGTCGGGTGGGCGCGCCGGATCAGCGGCCCGAAAACCAAGGCGGTGACCAAGTTGATCGCGACGACCGCCAGGTACGCGCCCGCCACGTTTATCCGCGCGCTCCAGCTGTTCACGGTCAGCGACGCCTCCAGCGCCGCCGCGACCCCGAGCGGGCTGACGATGAACGGCAGCAGCAGTTCGCGGAACCCGCTGATAACCGGGTGCCGCGCATCCGCCGCGTCTGTCTCCTCGTCAGCCTCCTCGCCGAAGTGGACGCCGAAGACCATCCCGATCGCGTACACGAAGAACACCACCCCGGACGCCAGCGCCACCGACGCCGTGGTGATGTGGAAGAAGGACGCGATCCACGGCGCGGCCAGCGCGCACGTCACCCCGACGCAGGCCGCCACGAGCGCCGCGTACGCCTGTACCAGGCGCATGGCCCGCAGGTCCCGGGTCCGCGCCATCTGCGCGATCGACAGCAGCACCTTCTGCGGGCCGAGCACGGCGAAGAAAGTTACGAAGGCATCGGCGAGGTTCAGCGGCTCCACACGCCGATCATCGCCGAAACGCAATCGCCGTGACATGGAAAGGCACGCATGCGCAACGGACCCGCCACGCCAGGTTGGCCCGCTGGTGGATCGCGATCGCCAGTGCGCGTGTATATTACTTCTCGTGTCACGGTGGTATTGGCGCTTTACGCGGGCTCCGGGTGGAGCCGAGCGTACTCGCGTGCGCTAACCGACCACCTGGAGCCAGCCGAGTGCGGGGCCATCGCCGCCCCGCCGAGAACTAGGGCGTAGCTGGCTCCCGAGATCGCCCGGGGCGCGCGGCACGCCCGGGAGGAGAAACCCGATGCCACGCGTCGTAGACACCCGGATAACCGGCTACGAGCCACTGCTGTCGCCTGCGGCGCTGCTACTTGAGCTGCCCCTTGGCGATGCGGAGTCCGCGCTCGTTGAGAAAACCCGCGCCGAAGTCAGGGCGGTGCTTGACGGCAGTGACGACCGGATTCTCGTCATCACCGGCCCCTGCTCGGTGCACGACCCGAAGGCCGCCCTTGACTACGCCCGCCGGCTCGTCGAGCTCCGCGACCGGTACGCGGGTGAACTGCTCATCGTCATGCGGGTCTACTTCGAGAAGCCGCGCACCGTCACCGGGTGGAAGGGCCTGATCAACGACCCCGGCATGGACGACAGCTTCGACGTGCACCGGGGGCTGCGCACCGCCCGCCGCCTGCTGCTCGACATCTTGGCGCTGGGGATGCCGGTGGGCTGCGAGTGGCTGGACCCGATCACCCCGCAGTACATCGCCGACGCCGTGACCTGGGGAGCCATCGGCGCGCGGACCACTGAGAGCCAGGTGCACCGCCAGCTCGCCTCCGGCCTGTCCATGCCGGTCGGCTTCAAGAATGGCACCGACGGCGACGTGCAGGTGGCCGTCGACGCGTGCCGGGCATCGGCGGCGTCGCACACGTTCTTCGGCGTCACCCCGCAAGGCGCCGCCGCCGTGGTGACCACGGAGGGCAACAGCGACACGCACGTGATCTTGCGCGGCGGCCGCAGCGGGCCAAACTACTCCGCCTCGCACGTGGCCAAGGCGCTGGACCTGGTGGCCGCCGTTGGCCTGCCACGCCGCGTGATGGTCGACGCCAGCCACGGCAACAGCGGCAAGGACTACGCCCGCCAGCCCGCCGTCGCCCGGTCCCTGGCGGCCCAGGTCGAGGCGGGCGAGCACGGCGTCATGGGCGTGATGCTGGAGAGCTTCCTGGTGGCCGGCCGCCAGGAGCCAGGGATCCCGGAGACGCTGACCTACGGCCAGTCCGTCACCGACGCGTGCATGGACATCACGATGACCGAGGGCACCCTGGAGACCATGGCCGTCGCCGTAGCCCGCCGCCGCGAGGCTCTTCTTCCCGGGGGGTAAGCACCACCCCCCCGGACCCCCGCTTGTGCAGCCTCTCGCTTACGCGCCGGGAATCGCCGGAAGCGACGCCAGCGCGGCTTCGATGCGGTCCTGCGGCAGGTCATAGTCGATCATCTCGCCGGACAGGTACCGCTCGTAGGCGAGCATGTCGAAGTGCCCGTGCCCGCACAGCGCGGTGAGGATCACCTTCTCCTCGCCCGTCTCCGCGCACCGCTTGGCCTCCTCGACGACCGCCGCGATCGCGTGCGACGGCTCCGGCGCCGGCAAGATGCCCTCCGCGCGGGCGAAGGTAACCGCGGCGGCGAAGCACTCCCGCTGCGGCTTGGCGACCGCCTCGAACAGCCCGAGGTCGTACATGTGCGACAGCAGCGGCGACATCCCGTGGTAGCGCAGCCCGCCCGCGTGCACCGGGTCGGGGATGAACCCGTGCCCGAGGGTGTGCATCTTCAGCAGCGGCGTGAACCCGGCGGTGTCGCCGAAGTCGTAGGCGTAGATGCCACGGGTGAACGACGGGCACGCGGACGGCTCGACGGCGCGGATCACCGGGCTCATCCGGCCCGCCATCTTCTCCTGCAAGAACGGGAAGAACAGCCCGGCGAAGTTCGACCCGCCGCCGGTGCACCCCACGATGAGGTCCGGCCCGCCGTCCTCGCCAGCTAGCTCGAACTGCTTGAGGGCCTCCTGGCCGATGACCGTCTGGTGCATCAGCACGTGGTTCAGCACGCTGCCCAGCGCGTAGCGGGTCTCCGCGCTGCCGGCCGCCGCCTCGACCGCCTCGCTGATCGCGATGCCCAGGCTGCCGGGCGAGTCCGGGGAATCGGCGAGGACCTTCAGGCCCGCGTTCGTCGCCCGCGACGGGCTCGGGTGCACGGTCGCGCCCCAGGTCTGCATCATCGATCGCCGGTAGGGCTTCTGGTCGTACGAGGAGCCGACCATGAAGACCTCGCACTCCAGGCCGAACAGCGAGCAGGCGAAGGCGAGCGCCGAGCCCCACTGCCCGGCACCGGTCTCCGTCGTGAGCTTCTTCACGCCCGCCTGCGCGTTGGCGTAGGCCTGCGCGACGGCG
>JAICUO010000559.1 GCA_025935815.1 Streptosporangiaceae bacterium | reverse complement strand
CGCCCGGCGTGCGCACCCAGCCGTTCGATCACCTGGCCGCCGAGCAGGCGCTGGCGGCCGGCGGCGAGCTCACCCTGGGCGCCGGCCTGATTCAGACGCGCATCCTGTGCGCTTCCTACCACCAGGATCCCGCCGTCACCTTGCCGTTGCTGTCCCTCTTGCCCGACGTGTTCCACATCCCCGCCGGCCGCGCCACCCCGGGCCTGGATGCCACCCTCCGCCAGCTCGCGCACGAGCTGGCCCAGCCCCAGCCGGGCGCGGCCGCGGTCCTCAACCGGCTGGTGGACATCCTCCTCGTCCAGGTACTGCGGATCTGGCTCACCACGGGCGTGAGCGGTACCGGCCCCGCCTCGTGGCTGAGGGCGCTCACCGATCCGGTCGCCGGGCCCGCCCTGGCCGCGCTGCACGCCCAGCCCGGGCGACCATGGACCGTCGAGTCACTGGCCGCCCGCACCGGCGTCTCCAGCGCCACCCTCGCGCGCCGCTTCACCGCCAGGGTCGGCGAGCCCCCGGCCGCCTACCTGACCCGCTGGCGCATGGACCTGGCCGCCCAGCGCCTCCGCGACACCGACGACACAGTCGGCGCCATCGCCAGGTCCCTCGGCTACACCTCCGAGTACGCCTTCAACCGCGCCTTCACCCGGCACCGCCGCACCCCGCCCGGCCGCTACCGCAGCCAGGCCCGGCCCGCGCAGGCTCGCTGACCTCCTGGTCAGGGTTTCGTAACATCTGGCCTGATGGCGGCGAGCAAGCCGCCCAGGTCCTGCTCGCACGGGCCGCAGGCGCGCAGGTGCGCGGCCACCTCCGGGTACCGGCGCTGCGCCGCGGCCGGATCGGCGGCGGCCAGGTCCGCGTAGACGTGCAGCAGTTCCATCGCCGTGCCGCATCCGGCGTCGCAGGGATCGGTCTGCAGGAAGCGGTCCAGGTCTGGCCAGTTGCTCATCAGTGCCTCACCGGCTCTCATGCAGGTAGCCGTTAGCGACGAGGCTGGCCCGCAGCTTGCCCCGTGCGTCGTACATCGTCTTGTAGATGGCGTTGCGGCTGGTCCCCAGCCTGGCGACCAGCGCGTCGAGCGGCACGCCGTCCACCATGAGCGCGATGAAGATGCGCCGCTGGTGGTCGGTCAGCTCGCCTTCGACCGCCCGCCGCAGCGCCCGGGCCAGGTCGCGCCACTCCGACTCCCGGGCCGGGTCCAGCCCGAGCCGGTCCGGGAGCCGGTCCCAGTCGGCGGTGTCCAGCGGCACGTGAGGCTGGCGCCAGAAGTGCCGGCCGATCTTGGCCGAGACCTCGAGGATCACGAACCGGTACGCCCAGGTGGTGAAGCGGCTCTCGCCGCGGAACTGCCCGACCTTGGCGAGGATGGCGATGACCGCGTCGGCCGTCGCCTGGTAGGCCAGGTCATCCAGCTCAGGGCCGGAGATCCGCAGTTGCCCGCTGCGGCGGGCGAACTCCGCCCGGGCGACGCGCAGGAGCGCCTCGTGCAGCGCGGTCACGGCACGGTCCCGCTCGGCCCCGCACCCGCTCAGTGCGCGGACCCACTGCTCCGATTCGGCGTCCGGTGCCCGTGCCCCGTCCCCCGCGCAGTTCGCTGGCGAGTCCACTGTCATGATCGCAACGCTAGCGCAGGCACTGGCATCCCGGCTCCGCCCGCCGGCGGAGCCGGGATGGTCGCCTACGTAACGCCACATCCCTGCGGATCCCGGTCAGCTTCAGGCCACGAGCCGCTTGACCAGGTGAATGCTGTCCTGGCCGTGCGGGTAGCCCGGCGTGCGGCCGCATTCTTGATACCCGAGCCGGGCGTAGAAGCCGGGTGCCTGGAAGGAGTGGGTGTCCAGGGCGACGCGGTCGCAGCCGCGGCGCCGGATCTCATCCTCGGCGGCGGCCAGCAGCCTGCTTCCCAGGCCGCTGCCGCGTTGGTCGTCGCGAACCCACAGCAGCTCGACGTAGCCGCAGCCGCCCCACGTCCACCCGTACAGCCCCGCGTGCAGGTCACCGTCGTCCGCGCGGGCCGCGATGGACAGCAGGCGGGCGTCATAGTAGCCGGTGACGGCGGCGTTGAAGGCGTTGATCTCCTGGTCAAGCCGTTCCCGCAGTCCATCGTCGGCCTCACCCGCGATCAGGGACACCTCATCCATGATGGCCTCCTCCGGTTCCGGGGTGCTTGACGAGCACCGCTCGCGTGTAGAGCAGGTCGAAGCCCTGGCGTTGCGCGTTCTGCTGGGACTTCGACCCGGGCTGGGTGACGATGACCGCCACGTCGCAGCCTGCGGCCGCGGCGTCGGCGAGCCGGGCCGCCAGCAGCGCGGTCTGCACCCCCCGGCGGCGGTGCGCGGGCGCGGTCGCCGCGCCGGTCAGCTGCGCGACGCCCTCGGCGATGCGCATGGTGGCGCCGCCCGCGAGGGCCCCGCCGCACAGCCCGGCGTAGCGCACGTCACCGGCCGCGATCCCGTCGAGCTCGGCACCGATGAGCACCTCGCGCGGGAACTCCTCATGCCAGGGCACCCCCTGCGTGTCGGGGTGCATGCTGCCCTCGACCACGACGTCAAGCCACGCCGGGAACTCATCCGCATCGCTTCGCCGGGCCTCGACCCCGCGGGGCATCACCGGCTGGATACCGCCGGAGAGGTCCCGGCCGAGCACGTTCTCAAATGACTCGAGCTGGTACCCCCGCCCGGACAGCGCGGCGCCGATGGCGGGGTCGGCCAGGTGGGCGAGCTCGACCTGCGCGGGGGAACCGCAGGCGAGGAAAGCCTCCTCGATGTCATCGAGGGCGGCTGAGCCAGGCACGCCGGCGAAGCCGACCCCCGCGATCTTGTTGTACGGCGAGCCCTCCCCGGCGAAGCTCGCCACTCCGCCTGCGAAGGGGATCGCGAAGCCCTCAGCGCCCGTTCGGCGGCGGGCGGCCTCGCAGCATCGGGCGATGAGATCCGCCTCCGCCCGCTCGATTCGCCCGGCCAGGGCGGTATCGCAGAACAACGGGACCCGCGCGGGGGCGAGGACCTCCCGGGCGTCGGCATCGTGAGCAAGCTTCATTGCTGACCTCTCAGTGACAGCGGCCAAGTAACGCACCCGGTTAGCGTCAGCAGCGAGCCCGGTCTTACCTCTCCTGGCATGCAAATTGCCGGGTGCGGTAAGAATCCGGCGGCCCGCGGACTCGGCCACCGGGCGGGACCGGGTCTGGCTCGACATCCAGCTCGGCTCGGCGTTACGCCCACGTTGTACCCTCACACGCATGAACGCCCGGATTCTCGTCGTCGATGACGACCTGACCATTGGCGAGGTCGTCGGCGACTACCTGCGGGACGCCGGCTTGGAGACCCGTCACGCGGCCGACGGCCCGTCCGCGCTGTCGGTGGCGCGGGAGTGGCCACCCGACCTGGTCGTGCTGGACCTGATGCTGCCCGGCCTAGACGGCCTGGAGGTGTGCCGGCAGCTGCGGGCGGCGCACGGCAGCCAGGCGCTGCCGGTGATCATGCTGACCGCGCTCGGCCAGGAAGCCGACCGAGTGGTGGGACTGGAGGCTGGCGCCGACGACTACGTGACCAAGCCGTTCAGCCCCCGGGAGCTCGCGCTGCGGGTGCAGGCCGTGCTGCGCCGGGCCGCGGCGGCGCAGGCACCGCCGCCGGAGCCGTTCCGCGCGGGGCGGTTCGAGGTCGACGTGGCCGGCCGGCGGATCCGGCGGGACGGCCAGGCGATGGCCCTGACCATCCGCGAGTTCGACCTCCTCGCCTTCTTCCTGTCCCATCCCGGGCGGGCGTTCACCCGCGAGCAGCTGCTGGAGCAGGTGTGGGGGTGGTCCTACGGCGACCTGTCGACCGTCACCGTGTGCGTGCGCCGGATCCGGGAGAAGGCGGAAGACGACCCGGCCGCCCCGGCGCACCTGCAGACGGTGTGGGGCGTCGGCTACCGGTGGGAGGCCGAGCCGCGATGAGCCCGCAGGTACAAGTGGTGCTGATCGCCGCGGGCTGCACGGGGGCGGTGGGCACCCTCGGGCTCGGGGCCGTCTGGCTGCTGCGCCGGGCGTCGCTGCGGCTGTCGCTCATCGCGGTCGGCGCCATCGCCGTGCTGGCGGTCGTGGCCGGCACGCTGGGCACCGCGAACGCGATGTTCATCTCCCAGCACGACCTGGGCGTCGTCGTCATGGTGTGCGCGGTGGCGGGCCTCATCGCGTTCGGGTTCTCCTGGCTGCTCGGGCGGCAGGTCGAGGCGAGCAGCCTGGCGCTGCGGCAGGCTGCCCGGTCGCTGGGGCAGGAGGATGGCGGGTTCAGTGCCCCCGACGGCCCGATGGCCGCCGAGCTGGCGGCGCTGTCGCGCGAGCTCGCGGCCACCGCGAAGACCCTGCAGGACTCCCGCGAGCGCGAGCGCCGCATCGAGCAGTCCCGCCGCGAGCTCGTCGCCTGGGTGTCGCATGACCTGCGCACGCCGCTGGCCGGGTTGCAGGCGATGGCCGAGGCGCTCCAGGACGGCATCGCCGCCGACCCGGCCCGCTACCACCGGCAGATCCACGCCGAGGCCACCCGGCTGTGCGCCATGGTCGAGGACCTGTTCGAGCTGTCTCGCATCCAGTCGGGGACCCTGAGCCTGTCGCTGGACCTGGTCGAGGCCGGCGACCTGGTCAGCGACATGGTGGCCAGCATGGAGCCGCTCGCCCAGGCCCGCGGCGTCCGCCTGGTCGGGCGGAGCACCCAGGCGGCCGGCTCGCTGCTCCTTCAGGCCGACGCCCGCGAGTTGTCCCGGGCACTGGCGAACCTGGTGACCAACGCCATCCGGCACACCCCGGAGAATGGCCGCGTGCTGGTCACCGCCGCCGCCGAGCCGGACGGAGTGCTGCTGACCGTGGCCGATGGCTGCGGCGGCATCCCCGAGGCCGACCTGGCGTGCGTGTTCGACCTGGCCTGGCGCGGGACCAAGGCCCGGACCCCGGGCGCCGACGGTGGCGCGGGCCTCGGGCTGGCCATCGTGCGCGGCATCGTCGATGCCCACCACGGCGGGGTGAGCGTCGTCAACGCGGACGGCGGCTGCCGTTTCGAGATCAGGCTGCCCGCGCCAGCGCCCGCTGGCACCCGGGCTGGCGCCGGGGTCGCCGAACGCGGCCGCGCCGCGGGTGGGGTTGCCAGCGGGGACAGTGCCAGCGGGGACACTGCCACCGGGGACAGTGCCACCGGGGACAGTGCCGCGGCCCCGCCAGCGCACGTGCTGATCCCTGGTTTGTAATATTCGCTGGTCAGGCTCGCGCGCCGACCCGCCGCCGCCATGG
>JAICUO010000944.1 GCA_025935815.1 Streptosporangiaceae bacterium | reverse complement strand
CATCCCCGGCAGCTACCCGCGCGTCATCCACGACAGCAAGCATGCATCAACTCTGGCCGGCTGCGGACCCCAGATCACGTAGCCACGCCGCACAAGATAACACCACGCTGCTGTAGTACTAGTAGGCGCAAGGGCCACAGGTTCCGCAACCAGGCGATCAGCCCGTAGGCTGCACGCAAGGTCGTGCGCGCCCGCATTCGCGCACCGCCGGGAAGGATCCGTCAATTCTTCGGACGCCGCATTCATGCGAGCCAAATGCCGTGAATGACGTCGGCGGAAAGGCAATCCTAGCTACCAGCTGGGTGAGGGGCGTGATGTGCAGACATGCTGATATCCTTGCTCACGACAGGAGGGCGCCGGATTCGGCAGTTCCGGCCGGTACTGGGGTCAATATATGGAAGCAGTCATTCGTGATATTACCGGTGAGCTCGATGTTTCGTTTTCCTCTCCGGAGGAGTTCGGGCGGATCGCGCTGGGCTGGCTGACTGAGGGCGTGCAGGCTCTGGCGGCAAGCATCAGCGAGGAGATCCTGGCGGGGCCGCCGTTGAAGCCGTACTGGCATGAGGGACTTATCCAGGAGGAGGATCCGCGGTTTCACCCGGAGGTGCCGCCGTTGTGGGGAGAGATCAGGATCGTCTACCCATCCCGTACGGGGGGTTACGGTCAGTACGCGAAGCCGTACTCGAAGACGTCACTGCGGCGGCTGGAGGCTCTGTCTGGTGAGCTTAACAAGGCGATCGTGTCGCTGCAGCGGTGGGCAGGCGACGGGTTCGTCATTCATGACCTGGAGGTTCACCGTGAGGGGCGGGGAAACGGGCACGCCCGGCCGATGGTGACGGTGCCCGCGCACGAGGATTTGGACGCGTCGTGCCCGGAGGTGACCTTCATGCGGGAGTACTGCGCGGGACATGCGGTCGCCTTCGGCCATGTGTCCGCCAGGGGCAGGGGCCTTCCGGGCGAGACCGACCTTGAGCGTGCGCTCAACCGGCAGACGTGGACGTCGCTGGCTGAGTGGGACCGGTACCTGCGCGGCTACTCGTGGGTGACGGTGGTCCCGGCGGTGCTGGCCGCCCGGCTGGGCGGAGTGGGCGCGCTGCGCGGTAGCGGGGCGTTCGCTGTGGTGAATGAGGTTGCCGGCGGGTCGGTGTGGCTGCAGGCGACCCGGCGGTGGAGTGAGTGGGCAGGGGATCAGGCGGTGGTGGACCGGGTGTTCGAGGTGCTGGCGCCGGTGCTGCCGCCGGGCATGCCCGAGCCAGGTGATCCGCTTGCTCCTCCCGAGCCCGACAAGCCGCAGGAGATCATCCCGTACTTGCTCAGCCTGCGGGATGCGGCGGATTTCCACGCGGGCGCGGAGAAGTAGCGAGGAAGGGACCACGGGATGGGTGCGTCCGGCTGGAGTTACGTTACGCCGTACCGGGGGGACGTGGCGCAGTCGCTGCGGGAGTTGCGGGAGCGGGTGTTCCGGGACAAGGCGTACCACTGGTGGGATGACTTCGAGGAGGATGAGCCGCGCCCGGCCACGATCGAGGGGATCTGGGCGAGTGAGTGCATGCAGGAGTCCGGGACGCACTCGATCCTGGACGTCGGCCGCGTGGTCGAGACGACCCGGGTGCCGGGCTGGGATAACTCGCGGGAGGATCTCGGGACTGTCCGGCCGCTGGCGGCGGATGCCATCCTGCGTCATTTCGGGACCAGCCGGCCGTCCCGCACGCAATTCGAGGCACTCGCCGACCATCCTGGCGCGCCTGGCTTCGGGGATTTCGTCGATGAGGTCAAGATGCGCTGGACCGGCCTGTACGTGCTGCTGTACGACGGCGGCGAGCCGACCGAGGTCGGCTTCTGGGGCTACTCCGGCGACTGAGCAATAAGGCTCAGCCGCCCCTCATGATGGCTGTCAGCCGCGCCGTCGCCAGGCGGCTGACGTAGTCCTGGTCCACCAGTGACGCGAGTGCGTTAGCCGCGGACCTGCAGGCGGTCGGGCGATGCCCTCGGCTTCCTTGTCGTCGGCGGCGGCCACGGCCACGTCGGCGTCCTTGGTGAACCGGGGCTTGGCGCGGAACGCGACCGCCAGGCCGCCGATGACGGCCCAGCGGGCACCGATGGCGTCAAGGTCCGCGGCGGCCTG
>JAICUO010000434.1 GCA_025935815.1 Streptosporangiaceae bacterium | reverse complement strand
GGCTCCCCCGCGGGCGCCCGCGGGGGTGCCTCCCCCCCCGCGGGCGACCGGGGGGGGGCCCCCCCCGGCGGCCCCCCCGCGGGCTGCCCGCCGCCACATGTCCACCGAGACCTCGGCCAGCCGCGATCCGGCCCCGAAGTCCCGCTCGACCCCCAGCCCGATCAGCATGTCCTTGACCATCAGGCTCGCCGTGAAGCCGGTGTCGAACGTGCCCGGCAGGATGCGGTTCGGCCACTTGTCCTGGGTCGAGCCACTGCGCCCGCTGGAGGTGTTGATCGCCTCCAGCATCACCGCCGGGTCCAGGCCAAACCGCTGGCCCGCCACCATCGCCTCGGAGGTGGCCAGCAAGTGGATGGCCGACAGCAGGTTGTTCAGGGCCTTCAGGGCGTGCCCGGCGCCCGGCATCTCGCCGACGTGCAGCACCCGGCCCCCCATCACCTCCAGCACCGGCCAGGCCCGCTCGACGGCGGGCCGCGCGCCGCCCACCATGATCGTGAGGGTGGCCTGGACCGCGCCGATCACGCCGCCGGAGACCGGGGCGCCGACCACGGCGATGTCCCGCGCGGCGGCCGCGCGCGCCAGGGCCTCGGTCGCGGCCGGCTCCGCGGAGCTCATGTCGATCAGCAGGCTCCCCGCGGGCATGGCCGCCAGCAGTCCCTGCTCGCCGGTGACCTTGGCGATGACCGCCGAGTCGGGCAGCATCAAGATGACCGCGTCGGCGCCGCGCGCCACCTCCTCCAGGCTCCCCGGGATGGCCGCGCCCGGAGCCTCCCGCGCCAGCCGCAGCCGCGCCTCCTCGCTGACGTCGTGCCCGCTGACCCGGTACCCGGCCGCCGTGAGGTGCCCGGCCATGGGGATGCCCATCCGGCCCAGCCCCACGAAGCCGAGGTGAGCGGGGGCGGCCAGCGCGCCGCGGTGCGGTTCAGTCAACGGGGGGTCCCCAGGTCGGTGACGGCGGAATGGGCCGGGTGCGCCGCGAACCGCGCGCGGACCTCGGGATCGTGCCCGGCCACGAGCCGGGCGCCGGGCGCTGCGGCCAGCTCCGCGAGCAGGTCATAGCCCCGGTACATGGCGGGCAGGTCGGACAAGATCGCGTAGGGCCGGTCCTGCTCGACCTCCTCGTAGTGGTGCAGGGCATCCGACGCCAGGACGACCATGCCCTTCCCGTCGTCGATGGTGACGATGAGCTCGCCGGGGGTGTGCCCGCCGACCTGGACCAGCTCAATCCCCGGCGCGAGCTGGGTGCGCTCGGCCTGGGTGAGGGTGAGCCTGCCCTGCTCGCGCGCCTTGGCGAGCAGGGCGATCTCATCGGTCTCGGCGTGCAGGGCGAAGTGCCTGCGCCGGGCGATCGGCGAGGTCCAGAAGTCGTACTCTGCCTGGCTCATGACGACCTGCGCGTCCGGGAACTGGCCCAGGTTGCCGGTGTGGTCCCAGTGGGCGTGCGTGATGACGACCGTGTGCACGCTGGCGGGGTCGATGCCCAGGGGCGGCAGCGCGTCGGCGGGCGTGAGCCACTGGTCGCGGCGGCGGCGGCGCCCGGCCGCGGGGGCGAAGCCGGTGTCGATCAGCGTGACGCCGCCCGGCTCCCGGATGATCCAGAAGTAATAGTCCACGTCGATGGGCCCGTCGGGCTCGGCGTACACGTGGTAGTTGAGGAAGCTCTCGCGCCTGGGGGCGACCCGGCTGCCGTACCGGACGGCGAGCACCTCCCGGGCCACGGGCTACGCCTCCCCGGTGACGGACTTGTAGTGGTCCTCGGCCACCTCTTCGGCCCACTCGGTCTCGCCGATCGAGATGGCGGTGTGGGTCAGGAACGACCCCGGCGCCGCGCCGTGCCAGTGCACCTCCCCCGGCGGGGCCCAGACCGCGTCGCCAGCCTCCAGCACGGTGCGGTCGCCGTCACGGGTCTCCACCACGCCGCGCCCGGCGCTGGCCAGCAGCACCTGGCCGCCGGCGTGCGAGTGCCAGTGGGTGCGGGCCCCCGGCTCGAAGAACACGCTGTTGACCCGCATGCCCGGCTCGGCCAGCACCGGGTCGAGCATCGCCCGGCCGGTGAACGTCCCCGCGCCCTCGGCGGAGGGCAGGCCATCCTTGCGGCCGCGAACATACTCCATTGTCATGCGCTCCGATCTGGTGTCACTGACGTCGCTGCGGCTTACGCCGGGGTTGCTGGAGGTGCCGGGGTTGCTGGAGGCACCGGGGTGGCTGGAGGCGCCGGGGGAAGGCTCACGTGGACGCGGGCCCCTTCCCACAGCGTGCTGACGGTGATCGTCAGGGAGCGGGCATCATCGGCCACCGGCGGCCAGAGCCAGAAGGTGCCCTTGCCCGCCAGGTCCGCGCCTTGCGCGAAGCCCGCCAGGATCCCGTCGTAGCCGTTGCCGTGATCATCGTCGGCGTGCAGGGCGAAGCAGGGCGCGATCATCGGCCACGTGGCGCCGGGGACCCACGGGCGGCCGTGCAGGGTGACGCCGATGAGGGAGCCCGCCGCGCCTCCCTCGGCGGAGGTGACGATGGTCTCGATGACCGCTGAGGCGTGCGCCATCGGGAGCGGGGCCAGGAGCACGCTGTGCCGCGGGCTTCCCGGCGCCGGGGCGGAGTCGGCGGCCAGGTGGGCGCGACTGGCCCAGCGGGCGGCGAGCGCGTCCTGCCATGATGGAGGGTGCACTGCCGGGAGGTGCGCCGTTGGGGCGCCTGCCGCCGCCGGCCCGCGCAGCAGGGCGCTACCGGGCGGGAGCGCGCCCACCGCGAGCAGGCAATCGGCGACCACGGCGACGATCTCGGCGGTCTTGTCCGCCTCGACGTCAGTCCAGCCGACCTTGACGTCGCCGACCTTGGCCAGGGCGGCGAGGTACCCCTCGGCGGGAGTGGGCCAGCGCGGCGCGGCCGCCTCGGCGAGGTGGGGGCCGTCCCCGGCGGGTGCTGGGTCGATGCGGATCCGCTCGGCCGTCCCCGACTCGGCGGAGGCGATCTCCAGCCAGGCTAGCGCGGCGGCCCCGGGGACCTCGGCGACCAGGTCACCGCGCCATTCCTGGCGGCTGGGGGGGACGCGCTCCCAGGTGACCGCCTCGACGCGGGGCCGGTACCGGTGCCCGCTGTCATCGGTGACGGTCACCATCGCCAGCGCCTCGCGCATGACGACGCTCGGCCGGTCCGGCTCGCCGCCAGGGTCGTCGGCGCAGGCCCGGAAGCTGATCCGCCACTGCTGGCCGGAGAGCTTCACCCACTCAAAGCGCAGGTCGGCCGCCAGGCCGGAGACGGTCGCCGGGAAGCTCGCCGCGGCGGGCGCCATGGCCATCGGCACCTCGCCCAGCGGCGCGGCCCCGCCCACGTGCGCCTCCCACACCTCGCGCGCTCCCGAGCGCGCGGGCAGTTCCCCGTCGGACAGCCCCCACGCCGTGCCCAGGGAGTGCTGCTGCAGCCCTTCCTGGTATTCAGCGAGGATCTTGTCGGCGCCGCCTTCCGGCACCAGGCCCAGCAGCACGAAGGCGTTCACCGCCGCCCGGACGCCGAGGCTGCAGTGCAGCACGAGCTCCCCGCCCTGGGCCCGGCGCACCGCGTCATCGGCCAGCGAGCGCAGGCACTGCTCAGGTTCCACGATCTGCCTACTCACGCCTGTAACGCTAGTGCCGCCGAGCCGCCCGCGCCATTGGGGGGCAAGACAACTCAGCCGTGGAAGCCACTGCGGCCCAGCAGCTTGTCGATGCTGCGGCGGTCGCGCTTGGTGGGGCGCCCGGTGCCCCGGTCCCGGATGCCGACCGGGGCGACCATGTCGCGAGACGGCGGCGGCGGGCTGTTGTCGACGTAGCACTCGACGGCGACCGGCGCGCCCACCCGCTTGGCGATGACCTTCGTGATGACGACGATCCGGTCCCGCTCTCCCTGCCGGACCCGCACCTCATCGCCGGGCCGGACCAGGTGCGCGGGCTTGACCCGCACCCCGTTGACCCGGACGTGGCCGCCCTTGCAAGCCGTGGACGCGGCGGAGCGGGACTTAGCCAGCCGGACCGACCAGATCCAGGTGTCGACCCGCCCGGCTGCCAGCTGCTCTTCCGCCACGGGCTAACTCTATTCGCCGCGCGCCCGTCATGCCCCGTGCCGCCGGTGCCCGCCACCCGGCCGCATCACCCGCGGTGGGTGAGCATTTTGCCCCGGCCTCGTGGCACGTTGGGGTGAGGAAACCACAAGGAGGCAGCACATGAGCACGCCGACGAAAGCCGCGGTCGATGATGCGACGGTGAGCGCGTTCACCGCGCTCGCTTTGGGAGAGACGGAGCTGCTCGAGCGCATGGCGAGCCTGCGCGAGGAGCTGCGCCAGGAGAGCACGCTTGACCCGCGCAGCTTCTCGCTGGTCAAGATCGCCGCGCTGGTGGCCGTGGACGCGCCCCCGGCCTCGTACCTGCTGCAGGTCACCGCGGCCCTGGCGTCCGGTGCCTCGCCCCGGGATATCCTGGGCGTCTTGACCGCCATCGCGCCGCAGGTCGGGATGCCGCGCGTCGTGGCCGCCGCGCCCGAGATCATGCTGGCGCTGGAACTGGACCTGCCTGACGGCACGAACTCCTGACGGGAGGCGATGATGTTCGCACGTCGCGCTGGAGTGGTCCGCCGCCGGCCCTTGCTGCGGGCGGCGGTGGTCGGCGGGGGCGCCTACATGGCGGGCAAGGCGCATGCCCGGAACCAGGCGGACAACGCCGACCGGGAGGCTACCCAGGAAGCCCGGATCAACGACCTTGAGCAGGCTCAGCAGCAGGTGCCGCCGCCGCGCGCCAGCCCGGCGCCGCCCGACGCGTCCATGATGGACCACCTCTCGCAACTGGCCAAGATGCATGACAGCGGCACGCTCACCGACGAGGAGTTCGCGGCCGCCAAGGCGCGCCTGCTCGGCTGAGCACGCCCATCGGACCGGGCGCGCCGTCACTGCCCGGCTGGCGCGCCCGGGACGACCACGGTGCCGGTCGCGGTGACCACGACCAGCGGCGGCGTTAGGACGGCGGCGGCGGACGGGCCGCGCGCCGGGTCGGCCCGGCACACGACGCGCGCCTCGAACGCCAGCTGCCGTGACCGACGGCCGACGGCCGTCACCACGCAGCTCGCCTCGATCACGTCGCCGGCGGTCACCGGGGCGCGGAACTGCACGTCGGAGTAGGAGGCGAACAGCCCCTCGTCCCCGTCCATCCGCACGCACGCCTCGGTGGCCACGTCGCCGAACAGCCCCAGCACGTACGCGCCGTCGACCAGCCCGCCGCCGTAGTGCGCGTCGCCGTGCTTGACGTAGCGCCGGTGGGTGACGGTCAGGCCGACCGCCCCGGCGGCGCTCACGCGCTCGTCCCGGCGGGCTCGGCGGGGGCGGGGACCTCGGATGCCAGCGCGTGCGCGAGGTAGCTCGCCACCTCCCCTGGTGTCGTCCCCCGTCCGAAGACCTTGTCCACGCCCAGCCCGGCCGCGGCATCCGGGGAGAACCGGGGGCCGCCCGCGACCAGCAGCGGGCGCCGCGCCCCCGAGCCGGCGGCGAACTGCGGCGCGGCGCGGAACGCCGCCGCCATCTCGCGCGTGTTGGTCAGGTGCGCGTCCCGCTGGGTGACGACCTGCGAGACCAGCACGGCGTCCGCCCGCTCGGCGGCCGCCCGCGCCACCAGGGACGGAACCGCGACCTGGGATCCGAGGTTCACGACCCGGATCTCGCGGTAGTACTCCAGGCCCTTCTCCCCCGCGTGCCCCTTGACGTTGAGGATCGCGTCGATGCCGACCGTGTGCGCGTCGGTCCCGATGCACGCCCCGACGACCACCAGCTTGCGGCCGAGGGCCGAGCGGATCCGCAGGTTCACCTCGGCCGGGCTCAGCAGCTCGAACTCCCGGGCCGCCACGGTCACCAGCGACAGGTCCACCAGGTGGGAGACCCGGCCGTAGACGATGAAGAACGTGTAGTCCGGCCCGATCGCCTTGACGTGCGCGACGAACGCCGGGGCCAGCCCCATCTTCCCCGCCAGCTGCAGCGCCGCGCCCTCGGCGACCAGGCGGTCGGCCTCGGAGGCCGACGGCACCGGCAAGGTGAACGACACCTGCACCCGCCCGTCGCCGGTCGTGTCCCCGTAGGGCCGCACGACCTGCCCCAGCTCGCCATCATGTGCGCTCATTGGTGCTCCTCCTCCATGGCGGCGGATTCGAGCATCTCGGTAGCCGGGTTCCAGTAGCCGTCGGCGCGCTCGATCACGCCGTCGAGCCCGCGCCCGCCGTCGGCGGACCGCTTCGTCACGCCGAACGTGCCATCCCCGATCGCGTTCAGCAGCCCCTCATCGCAGATCCGCCCCAGCAGGCCGACCGCCTCCCCGAGCACCTGGTGCGCCCGGGAGACGACGAGCTCATCGGGCGTGAATGACAGCCCCAGCCGTCCGGCGGCGTCGCGCACGTACCGCACGTTCTCCAGCGCCAGGTCCCGGTCGGCCAGGAACGGCGTGTGGATGCCCTCGGTCATCATGCCGACCAGCAGGATCGACTGGCCGGTCATGAAGCCGGCGAGGTTGAAGAACGCGTCCAGCAGGTACCCGCCGAACACGTTGCCGGTCATGTGCTTGGTCGGCGGCATGTACTTCAGCGGCGCCCCCGGGAACAGCTCGCGGACCAGCTGCGCGTGCGCCAGCTCGAGCAGGAACGAGTCCGGCACGTCCGGGTTGATCTCGAACGCGTGGCCCAGGCCGATCTGGCTGTCCGGCAAGCCGGCCTCGCGGGCGAAGAACTCG
>JAICUO010000068.1 GCA_025935815.1 Streptosporangiaceae bacterium | reverse complement strand
CTGCGACGTCTGGCGCGTCACGCTGTACCTGACCCCGAACGACGGCGGCTACCTCATGAGGCGCCCCCCGCCTGGCTACGAGGCTCACGTCCGGTCATGCTCTTAGGCCGGAACTGCTAGCCGCCATATCGGGACCTGTCGATAGAATCCCGTTGTGGCTGATGGTGGCGGACCGGGTGACGCGTTTGATCCCTCGCGTCCGAACGTTGCGCGCGTCTATGACTACCTGCTGGGCGGCAAGGACAACTTCGCCGCCGACCGGGCGGTTAGCGACCAGATAATCGCGACGCTCCCGCAGGTCGTGCTGGGCGTCCGCGCGCAGCGCGCCGTGCTCGGCCGTGTGATCCGCTACCTGGTCGGCGAGGCCGGGATCCGGCAGCTACTCGACGTTGGCTCAGGGCTGCCGACCGCGGACAATGTCCACGAGATCGCCAACCGGGTCGCGCCCGCCACCCGCGTCGTGTACCTGGACAATGACCAGGTCGTGCTGAACCACGCGACCGCGCTGCTGACCGATGACTCCTCAACCTTCGCGGTTCGCGGCGACCTGCTCGACCCGCCGAGCATCATCGCCAACCCGGCGGTGCGCGCGCACCTGAACTGGGATGAGCCGGTCGGCTTGCTCCTGTGCGGCATCGTGCACTACGTCCTGGACTCTGACCACCCGGCCGAGCTGGTGGGCGCCTTGATCGACGCCCTGCCCTCGGGCAGCTACGTCTTCATCCACCACCTGCTGGACACCGGTGACCCGGATGCCGCAGAGCTGCAGGCGCAGATGGCCAAGGGCCTGGGGCGAGTGCAGTTCCGCACGATGGCCCAGGTGAAGGAGCTGTTCGGCAGCCTTGAGCTGATCCCGCCGGGGCTGGTGCCGGTGCCGGAGTGGCGGCCCGATCCAGGCGACGCGACCCGCGCCGACTCTGGCGTCCTGCGGCTTGCCTGCGCGGGCGTCGCGCGCAAGCCCTAGCACTAGGCTGCCTGGAAAAGGGCTGGCTCCACCCGTTCCTCCTGCAGGCGCTCCCGATCGCTGATGGTGCGCCCGGCGAACCTCGTGGGTACCTCCGCCGGTGCCCACGAGGTAAGCAGCGCGATCGCATTAACGGGTGCACGCCCGCGAGCATTAGCGAAGTCTTGCCACTCGCGGGCGGTCCCGTGACAACGGTCAGGCGATTGGCCATCCACAGGTCGAGAAGTGTGACGGCGTCTTCGGCCCGGCCAAGAAACATATCCGGGTCCGCTTGCTGGAAGGCGCGCGGCCCCAGGTATGGATTATGAGAGGATTCACGCATTGAACTGGCCCCATTCCAGCCAAATGCGATTCTCTCATATAGAAGAGCCAAAACTGTTGAAGTTGCATTCGCCGTTGGAAGCGAGGATCCGCTCCAGCGCCCTGTCCAACCCCGACTTACCATCGAAGTGCAGGTCGGTGATGTCCATATCGCGGACGTCGAGCAGCAGCCCGTCGGCGAGGTCGTCGGCGAGACCTACGTTCACATGGTCCTCCTCTGTGGTGACAGAGCTGCGCAGGCGCCCCGCCGCGAGCGGGCCCGTTCCCGCTCTTGATGTCAAACCGCAGGACGGCCGCAGCTCCTTCGCGTACCCTATTAATGGACTGGGGCGCGGCGCAAGTGAGTCCCGTGTCTAAGCCTGCGCCGACGAGATTCCAAGGTCTGCGGGGTGCCCCAGGTTGCTGGTGAGGACTCTTCGCCTTACGGCGAAGCGAGAGCCGGCTGTTCCCCCCAGTGCTCGCGATGGCCTGGCGAAATGCGCAACCGGCGCCGGAGAGCTGCCAAGATTGATTAATGCTGAAATAGCTGCCGTCGATAGCTCATGTCACCCATGATTGCGCCGAGCGCATGGACGGCCGTCGCGCCAGTGCCACGATCCGGTGAATGATGTTCAACCGCGTAGAAGAATGGCGTGCGACAGCTGGCCATCTTCGCAGGCGAGCGTCCCGAGGCAATGTCGCCGGGCCGCCTGGCGTTCAAGTGCTTCCCGCAAGAGGAGGCGGACCGCGGGCGGCGGCCCGGGAGCGGGCACGGGCGCTCGCTGGGGACGCTGGCCCTGGGGTAGCGGCGGCCTGGCCGTCATCGACATGGACGCGACTATCATGCTGGCGCCCCAGAGAAGAGCAGGCTGCCCCGACCTGGAAGAAGACGTCCGGGCGATTTCTCGCCGCTCGCGGGTGGTCCGGTGGTGACGGTCAGCCGATTATCGTTCACCGGTCGATCCCTGTGGCGGCGTCTACGGCCAGCCAGAAAAGATCCTGGTCCACTTGCTGGAAAGCGAGCGGCCCCAGGCGCGGATTATGAGAGCTTCGCGCACTGGGCTGGGTGCTACTCCAGCCAGATTTGGCTCCCCTCAGATGCTGGAGCTGTAGGTGTTGAAGTTGCATTCGGAGTTGGCGGCGAGGATCCGCTCCAGCGCCCTGTCAAGTCCCGACTCACCGTCGAAGCGCAGGTCGGTGATGTCCATATCGCGGACGTCGAGCAGCAGCCCGTCGGCGATCTCGATTTTCATGGCCCTCCTCCGAGCTGAAGGCTTGCGCATGCCCCCCGCCCCATGTCAAGCTCGCAAGGAGGGCCGCAGCTCTATTCTTGTACCCTATTAATGGACTGGGCACTGCGCAAGTGATCTGTGCGTAAGCCAGCCCCGGATGAGTTCCAGGGTGCCGGGGTTGCCTAGCGCTACGGATGAGGGTTCGTCATCTGTCAAGATTGACTTATGCTGACATGTCCGCCTTCGCCTTGGCCCCGGAAGGCGCCGCAGGTGGTCGCGTCGCCGCACCTCCGGACCGCCGCGGGCGAGCTTGTCGGGTGCCACCGCCATTAATGGAATCGAACTGGTGCTACTCCAGTCGAAGAAGACGTCCCTTAGATGCTGGAGTTGAAGCTGTTGAAGTTGCATTCGGAGTTGGCGGCGAGGATCCGCTCGAGCGCCCTGTCAAGTCCCGACTCACCGTCGAAGCGCAGGTCGGTGATGTCCATATCGCGGACATCCAGCAGCAGCCCGTCGGCGACATCTGCGTTCACATGGTCCTCCACTGTGGTGGCAGGGCTTCGCGCGTCCCGCCGTGAAGGGACCCGCCCTACTCTATGCCCAGCCACAGGAGGGGCGCAGTTCCTTCGTGTGCCTTATTAAGGTATCGGCCGTCGCGTAAGGGATCCCGCGTAAGGGAACTCAGCGTAACCCTGGCCCGGGATGAGTACTGGGCGCAGGTTGCTAAGTGTTGCGGGTAGGAGGTTGCTACCTGCGGCCGGGTGAGGAAGGGATGATCTATCAGTGTTCGCGGTAGCTTGACGAAAAGTGTGCATCCGGACAGCGCGAGAAGTGCGGGCCATAAGCACCAGGCCTACTAAGATTTACTAGTGCGAAAATCCCAGTCGTCGATATAGCATCTAAGTATGACTGTGCCAGACACGGGGACGCCAGTCGCGACAGTGCCGACGATCTGGGGTAATGTCCCGCCGCGCAACAAAAACTTCACCGGACGGGTGGATATCCTCGCGCGGTTGCGGCAGGGCGCGGCGAGCAGGATCACCGCGGTGCTGCCCGAGCAGGACCCGGATGACCCGTTGCCGCAGGCTGTGCAAGGACTTGGCGGCGTGGGGAAGACCGCGATCGCGATTGAGTACGCCTACCGGCATCGCTTCGACTACGACCTTGTGTGGTGGATCGCGGCCGACCAACTGCCGTCGGTGCGCGCGTCACTCGCGGCCCTGGCCGGGCGGCTCGGGCTGGAATCGGCGACCACGGTGGCCGGGATTGACGGTGCCATCGCCGCGGTGCTCGACGCCCTCAGGCGCGGTGATCCCTTCGGCCGCTGGCTGCTGATCTTCGACAACGCCGATCAGCCCGAGGAGATCCTCGACCTGATCCCCAGGGGTCCCGGCGACGTCCTGATCACCTCCAGGAACCACCGTTGGCAGGCCGTCATCGACACGGTGCCAATGGACGTCTTCACCCGCCCGGAGAGCGTTGAGTTCCTTGGCAAGCGGGTACCCAAGGGACTCGCCGACTCCGATGCCGACCGGCTCGCGGAGAAGCTGGGTGACCTGCCGCTGGCTCTTGAGCAGGCCGGCGCCATGCTCGCCGAGACGGGCATCCCCGTCGATGAGTACCTGAGGCTCCTCGATGAGCATGTCTCGGGGATCATGTCCGAGGGGAAATCCCCGGACTACCCCTACTCGATGACCGCGGCGTGGAAGCTGTCCGTGGACGCCCTGCAGCAGCAACTCCCACAGGCGCGGGAACTGCTGCGCTGCTGCGCCTTCTTCGGCCCGGATCCGATCCCGCGGGACGTATTCCGCCTTGGGGTCAAGGTTGCCGACACGCACGTGTCCGAGGTGATCTCCGACCCTATCCTCCTGGCCCGGGCCATCCGCGAGCTTGGCCGGTTCGCCCTGGTGACCCTGGATGGCCGGTCGATCTCGGTGCACCGGCTGGTCCAGGCGCTGCTGCGCGATGAACTCTCCGAGACCGAGCGAGCGGGTTACCGGCATGAGGTCCATCTCATCCTGGCCGCCGCCGCGCCGCCGAACACCACCGACCAGAAGTTCTGGTCGCGATACGCGGAGCTCCTGCCGCACGTGGGATCGGACTCCACCGAGCTCGCTCGGTCGAGCGAGCCGTCTGTGCGCCAGCTAGCCCTGAACATGATGCGTTACCTGTACCAGTCTGGCGACTACACATCCTGCCTGGATCTCACCGAGCGGTTCATCGCCCAGTGGAGCAAGGACTCCGGTCCCGACAGTAAGGACGTCTTGGATGCCCAGCGCCACCTGGGCAACGCGTTGCGGCTGCTGGGCCGCTACCCGGAGTCGTACCGCCTTACCGAGGACACCCTTGCCCGGGCCCGGGCCGTCCTGGGCGAGCAGGATGAGCTCACGGTGGCCTTGCGCAACTCCTTTGGCGCGGACATGCGCGCCCGAGGCGACTTCGTGGAGGCACGTCGGCTCGACGAGGAGACGCGGGAGCTCCTTGAGGGGACGCTCGACCCAGACCACCCGCGGACGCTGCGCCTCATGGCCAGTCTCGCCTTGGACCATGGCCTGAACAGTGGCTACGTCAGGGCGAAGGACCTGTATCTGGACGTTTACCAGAGCATGCTCAAGCCGTCGGTCGACGCGGCCCCCGGTGACGTCCTCGGTGCGTGGACCGGCCTCGCCTGGGCACTGCACCTGATTGGTGAGCACCGGGCGGCGCTGGACGTGAGCAAGGAGGCGCTGGATTACGGCCAGGATCCCGCCCGGCTCGGACCGGAGCACATCTACACGCTGCGGATCATGAACCGCTACACCATCGTGAGTCGCCGGATGCCCGACCAGCGCATGGAAGCACTTGAGTTGGTGCGTAACAGCTATGACCTGTCCACGAGGCTATTCGGCCCCAACCACCCGGACACGCTCGCGATCGTGACCAACCTTGCCAACCTGCTGCGCACCATCGGCGAGACCCAGGAGGCGCTCGAGCTCGCCGAAGAGGCGATTGCCCGCTACCCCAAGGCGTATCCCACGGACCACCCCTACATCTACGGATGCATAGGGAACCTAGCACTGCTCAAGCGAGTCACCGGTGACGCCGCCGGAGCCAGGGAACTCAACGAGCAGGCGCTGGCGGGGCTGGACCGACGGCTGGGCCGCGATCATCACTACACGCTGACGGTGGCGACCAACCTCGCGAGCGACCTGGCGATGCTGGAGCAGAGGGCCGAGGCGCGAGCCCTCGGCGAGGACCTGCTGCCGCGGCTGCGCAGGCTGCTCGGGCTCGACCATCCGTCCACGCTGGCCTGTGCGATGAACCTTTCCCTGGACCTCGCGGCGACCGGAGACCAGGAACTGGGGGATGAGCTCGCGGCTGACACCCGGCAGCGCTACGAGGACACCCTTGGCGCGACCCACCCGGATACCGTGGTAGCCATCGGAGGCGGGCGGGTCGACCCCGACTTCGACCCGCCGCCAATCTGACCCTGCCTATCTGAACTGCCTGTCTCACCCCCTGGCGGGGGGCATCACCCCGTTGTCGGCTTGCCACTGGGTCGCGTGCCGGTCGGCCTTGGCATGGGCCACGGCGAGCGCGTCCGCGGCGACCGGCTCACGCTGCCAGGCGGCCAGGACGCGCGCCATCTCCCCGGTGAACTCAAGTCCGTCGCCAGTAAGCTGCCCGCTGGACAGGAGCGTGTCACAAACGAGTGCTGCCCCGTCCCGCCACCGGGCGAACTCCGCTGCCGCTCGCTGCCTGACCTCAGGTTCCGGCGCGGACGCCTGCTGGCCGCGCCAGAAGCCGCTCACCCCCAAGAACGCGTACGCACCCTGGAGCAGGCCGCTCGCGGGCCGCGGGTCATCTCGCCATGGCGCGTAATAGCGCTGCCCGTCGTCGGGCTTGCAGAGGCTGACGAGGTCAAGGAGCGCGCTCAGCTTGATGTGGTGGGCTTCGTGGAGGAGCGTCTCGGCGCAGGTGTACGGGTTGGGCTGCCGGGACATGGCCACGGTTCCGAACGTCTGCGGTGAGCTCGTGCTCACCAGGCCGGAATCAGGAGCGCTATAGGGGACGATCACCTTGATCAACGCGGCGATCTCGGCGGCGCTGGCCGGATCCATGACCTGCCATGCCGCGTTCACCATGTCGGCCAATTCCGCCGCCTCCGCCTGGGTGAGGCGCCCGGTTGGCTGGCCATCCGTGGCGGGCATCCGGAATGGGTCGAGGTCGTCCACGATGACATCGAGTGATCCGGCCTGGATGGTCCGCAGTTCCCGCCAGCCGTCGGCTCCTGGCCGCATGATCACCCGCAGGCTCCCCGAGCGGATCTCACCCGCGGCCGTGCGCACCAGTGCCGTGCTGCCCTCGGCAGCGGCGGCGCCCAGCGAGGGAAGGATCACCTGGCCCGCTGTCACCGGGACTTCGATCTCCGCGTCCACGCCGGCCCTGATGGCCGCGGCTGCGCCCACCGCGGCCAGGGCACTGGGCTGGGCGCCCGGGACTATCTGATCACTGCGGATCGTATGCAGTGACCACGCGCCCACGGACGGATAGCTGATTACCATCTGCGCCGCGCTCGGGTTCTCCCGCTGCGCCCGGGCCATGAGGTCATATCCGGCCGCCGCGAGCCGGTCATCGGGCCGCGTGGCCGGATGGGCCGCCTCTAGCACTGCCCGCAACAAAATGAGGTGCTTGCTGTGCTGGGCGGCGGCCAGCTCCCGCATGGCGGCCGAGCCGCCGCCGCCACGTGCGATGGCCGTGAACAGCTCACGCGATATGCCGTGGCTCTTGCCGCTCAATGGTCAGCCTTTCTGCTCAGCCGCGCGTCGAGGTCCGCTTTCATGCGGTCGCGGATATGGCCAATGAGGGCCATCAGGTCAGGACAGTAGACAGAGGGGTTCGCGAATCCGGTCCCCGGGCGGTACCGGTGCGCGTACATGCCCCCGCCGCACACGCGGTGCACCGGGCAGGCCCGGCAATCCGCGGACAGGCCCTGCACGCCGATCTGGCGCGCGGCGACCTGGGGCTGCCGCAGCGCGTCATCCAGCGGCGAGGTGGCCAGGTGCAGGCCGGTGGCGGGGGCGCCGTCGAAGGCAATCTTGAGGGTGTCGGTCTGCTCGATGGATCCATCGGTCTCGATGACCACCATCCGGGCCGGGGACAGCCCGACTGACTCCGAGGTGGCCGCCCCGCCCAGCAGGAGCTGCATTATCTCCTCAAACAGCCGGATTCCCGTCCGTGGCTTGGGATACCACTGCTCAAACACGCTGGTGAGCCAGTCAGCGTACGGGGTCGCGCCCGGGTCGGGGACCCGGCCGGGTGGCGGCGATGCCCAGGTGCCGTGGGGCAGCAGCAAGTCGATCCGGGGCGGGTCGAAGTCGGCGAGTGCCTCGTAGGTCGCGACGGGATCGTTGCGCAGGTCAATCGTGGCCAGCAGCCCGTTGAACAGGTGCGGGAAGTCTCGCAGGCGGCGCAGCGCTGCCGACACCGCGGCATAGCTGCCCCGCCCGCTGGCGAACCGGCGGTGCCGGTCGTGCGCGGTGGCGTCGCCGTCGACGCTGACTCCGACTCCCACCGCCAGCTCGTCGAACAGTTCCAGGTAGGAATAGCTCAGCCCCACGCCGTTGGTCTGCACGCTGGCATCCACGCGGATCCCCGGGCCGGCCTGCGCCCGGGTCGAGGCGACCAGTCGTGCGATCAGGTCCCGGCCAGCTAGCAGCGGCTCCCCGCCGTGCAGGATCAGCCGGACGCGATCGAGGCAGTGCTTGCGCGCGTGCTCGCCGATCCGCCGTGCCACGAGGTCAGCGATCTCCGCGGACATGGCACGCGGCTGGCTCCGCCACGACTGATCCGCCATTTCGTACATGTAGCAGTAGTCGCAGGAAAGGTCACATCTGCTATGGACCTTAACGATGAACTCGCGGAATGGCGACGGACTCCATCCACTTGAAAGAAGCGCCTGGACGTCGAGGTCCGTGGGCCACTCATGCCGGGGTTCTGGCCCCATGGCGTGATTAATGAACATTCCGTCGATTCACAAGGATCATGGCTGGTTACGCTAGCACACCTTAACCGCATTGGACGCTCGCTTAACAAGAGCCGCAGTGAAGGGCCTAGCGATAGTGCATCGCGGCAGCACCAAGCGAGTCCAGCAAACTGAGGACCCTCGGGCATGACTGATAAAACCTGAATGGTTACGAGCGCTGAGCCGGGGAATTATCAACATTCCTGGCATCGCGGCACGGTCGGTGCTGAGGCCTTGAGAGGAAGTCTCGCGCCCCCCATGTGCCCATGGATGGCTCGTGGCCGCCACCGGCCACAGCCGTTTGCCCTATTCGTGGCTGGATCCGCAGTGTCTATGTTCGGCACCCGGATATCGGTTGTTGCCTTCCCGATGCTCGTCCTACGCCTTGATGGCTCGCCGTTTGTAGCTGGGCTTGTCTCCTGCGCTACGATCCTGCCAAGCCTGCTCGCCTATATTCCAGCCGGAGTCCTGGTCGACCGGTGGAAACCACTGCGTGTCCTGCTAGTGAGTGAGATTGGCCGCGGAATCGCCAGTGCCACGATCGTTGTGACGCTCCTGTTCAGCGGGAGACCCAGCATTTTCCTGCTGATCCCCGCAATGGTAGCTGAGCAGCTACTGGAAGTGTTTGCCACCCTGGCCGAGGGGCGGTGCGCGAGCAGCATCGTAGCACGGGATGACATTCCTCGGGCGCAGGCATACCTGCAGGCCAGGGTGCACATAGCGATACTGGCCGGACGCCCGGTGGGCCTCTTCCTCTTCGTGATCAGCCCTATTCTGCCGTTCCTGGCCGACGCGTTGTCGTTCGCCTGCTCGGTCCTCAGCCTTATCGCAGTCCGAGAAATGTCCGACGCGCTTCGCAACGTGCCTGCACGATTGCCGGTTTCGCGATTGATCGACGAGCTCAGGGACGGATTCCGAAAGCTGGAGCGCGATAAGCACGCAGCGCGCACCATGGTCCTCATGGCAGGCACCACCTTGATCGCGCAAGCGCTGCTGATGATCTTCCTCGCCGAGGCTCACGCGGGCCAGCTTCCGGCAGCGGCGATCGGCCTCGTCCTGGCTTCGTCCGGCGTGGGGGGCATCCTGGGGTCCGCCGTAGCCGACCGGGTGCCCAGGCTGGCCCGGCGCCATTGGCTGCCGGTGCAGCTGGGTGCCTGCAGTGGCGCATTGGCGGTCCTGGTGTCCACCGGAGGCCGGTCGCCGTTGGCGGCGGTTCTGGTGGTCACCACTTTCGGCTTCACCGGGGCGGTCGGCAACGTCACGTTCACCAGCTATCTCGCGCAAACCTTTCCGTCCAGCATGTTCGCCAGGGTAAGCAGCATCGGGCAGGTACTTTTCATAGGCGCGATGGGGCTGGGGCCGATGCTGGGCGGGACGGCGGCCGACCGGTACGACGCCAGCAAGGCGATAGGCGTTCTGCTTAGCATCGCCATCTTCATGTTGCTGATCTCGGTCAGGAGCCACGGATTCCGCCTGGGCATCGGTCGGCGCACTGTCGGCCCAGCCGAGGGTGTCGTCCTCGTCGGGCGCGGCTGGGTGACGGCCCGGCTGGCGCCTTGGTGGTTTAACTGGCGCCGGCAACACGATGTTAATCCAAGTTGGCAGGTCAGTGACCCGGGCAGGTCATTCCGGGTCGTCCGAGATCGTCCGGAACAGACCCAGAGCGGCTATCCGGAGCCGCTCATCCATTCCACCCGGGCCGGGCCTATTCCGCCGGCCTTGGTTCACGGGCCCCACGGGTTCCGCGATGCTCCCGCAACGCCAACTTAGGGCGGTGTCTCTGGGCAGCTAAGCATATCTGCCTGCCCGGGGCCGGTGGCGACACCGGGGCATGTCATGACAAAATAACGCCAACTGGAAGGTTACGGGGGTTATGAGTAACCTCTCCAGATTGCTCGTTCCAGTCGCGGGGAGCAGCAAGGCGAGCCATGGTACACGAAGAACCAGATGTCCCTCAGCGGTTCGCCCATGACCTTGGACAGTTGCGCCAGCGGGCTGGCCGGCCAAGTTACATGACGCTAGAGCGGCTCACCGGTCACCGGCTCCGGCGGGCCACCATCAGCGATGTGCTCAATGGCAATCGAGTGCGTATTCCAGACTGGCCGTTCGTCGCCGCATTCGTGCTCGCTTGCCGTACGTTCGCCGAGGAAAGCGGGCTTGACCCGCAGGAGCTTGGCCTAGGGACAGTCTCCGACTGGAAGCGGCACTGGGATCTCGCATCGACCGGCCGCATTGACACCCGGTTTCCCGGGCGCCTGCATCGCCTATCGACGGACCGGGCAGCCGACGAGACCGAAAGGCCGGCCGAGGAATCTAGCCGCCCAGCGGAGGAATCCGGCCGGCTAGCGCGCGAATCCGGCAGGGCAGCAGGCGATTCCGACCGGACACCGGGGGAGGCGGCGGCAGGCGTTGCCGTCCTTGCTGCGGATGTGGCCGCGCCAGCCGCTGCCCGGGCGGGCCGCCGGCTATGGGGACGCGTGCCCTCCCGCATGACCGACTTTGTCGGGCGTGAGTCCTGGCTGGCCAGCGTCCACCGTGCCCTGACCACCGATGGCGGGACAAGCGCGGTCGCGATTCAGGGGTTCTGCGGAATCGGGAAGACTCAGCTGGCCATCGAGTACGCCCATCGCTATAAGGCGGACTACGACCTGATCTGGTGGCTTCCCTGCGATACCACGGAAGCCGCCCGCGAGGCACTGACGAAACTGGAGACCCGGCTCCAGATCCCCGACGTTCCCCGGGCACCGGGTGAAAGCCGGTATGCCGGGCTCTTCGAGTTCCTTCAGCAGGGGCACGTGTACGCCCGGTGGCTGCTGATATTCGACAACGCCAACGAGCCTGATGACATTAGGGACCTAATCCCGCAGCGGGACGGCCACATCCTCATAACCTCCCGCAATAGCCGCTGGGAAGCTACCGGCGACATGCTGGAGCTAGGCGTCTTCAGCCGTGATGAGAGCATCGAGTTTCTGCGCAGGCGGCGACGTGACCTCGGGGAGGCTGGCGCGCACCGGCTCGCGGAGGCGTCCGGCGATCTCCCGCTGGTCCTTGAGCACGCCATCGAATCACATATGCCGGTCGAGCGGTATATCGCCCGGCTGGACACTGACCCGCTCCGGCTCCTTGATTCCCAGCCGGCGGACTACCCGGCGACCATCGCCGATGAGTGGCGCCGGATCATCAACCGGCTGCGCGCTGACAGCATGGACGCACTCGACCTGCTGCGCTGCCTGTCCTTCTTCGGCAGCGAGGCGATACCGCGCGAATCGCTTTACCGCGGACGGTATTTCCAGGAAATATCGATCAGTCCCATGCTCAGCGATTCCATACGCGCTAGCAGGGCGATCTTGATGCTGCAGCGGGCCGGCCTGCTGCGGGTCCAGGCTGTCGCCGACACCCTGGAACTACACCGGCTCACCCGGTACATCATCCGCCACATGGTGGCGCGCGACCTGGAAGACTCCGTGGCGCGGTGGGAACACGACGTCCACCTCCTGCTGGCGGCCGCGGACCCGGGCAACCCCTACGATCCGGCCGACTGGCGCGGATACGACGACCTGCGTGGTCATGCCCGGCAGTCGCGCGCCGAGAAGTGCCACGATGAGCCAGTTCGCAAGCTGATCGTCAACCTCGTGCGATCCCAGTGCGCGAGAGGCGACCCCCACGGGGCGCTGAGCTGGGCTGACCGGGCCCTGCACCGATGGTCGGCCAGCGGGCAGGGTGACCATCCGGAGGCCTCCGATGGCTACCTCGCGATGCAGCAGGCCCGGGCGGAAGCGCTATTCGCGTGCGGCCAGCACGCCGAAGCGGCGCGGCAGCAGCGCGGCACGCTCGCACTCATGGCCGCCAGCCCGGGCAAGTGGGCGGAGGAAATGACCCTGCTGCACCGGATGACGGCCGCCGACTGCCGGGTCAAAGGCGACTTCACGGCCGCGGAGGAGGTTTGCCGCGAGTCGGTGCGCCAGCACGTGGACGTGTTCGGCCAGGATCACCCGCAGGCCTTCTCCGCCATCGACAGCCTCGTCCTGGGGCTGGCCCTGAACGGGAAGTACGCCGACGCGATCAGGGAAGCCGAGCGGGTTTACATCGACTGCCTGGCCTTCTACGGGGATTCGCGCTATCCGCTCGTCCTGTTCGCCTACAACTCCCTGGGGCGCTGCCGGTGGCTGGCCGGGCAGTACGGCGAGGCACTCGGCATCCTGACGACGGTGCACGCCGGGTACGCGGAGATCGTCGCGGCCGGGTACCTGGACGCGAACCATCCGTGGCTGCTCACCCATGAGACCGATTACGCCGCGGTCCGGCGGGACGCTGGCTTTCCGGGCACCGACCCCGAAGCCCTCGCCCGGGACATGCACGACGTCCACCGGCGGTGCTGGCGTGCCCTGAGCGTGAACCACCCGCAGACGCTGGCCGCCGCCGTGACGCTCGGGAGCGTCCTGCGGCGGATCGAGGATCGCGTGGGCGAGTCGACCGAGATGATCGCCGACGCCGAGCAGCGGTACTGGTCGGCGCTGCCTGAACACCCGTACGCGCACGCCTGCAGCGGGCTGCGGGCGGCGATGCGCTGGCGAAGCGCGGCGCATCAAGACACTGCCCTCGCGGTAACCCCGCTCCGCGAGCTCGAGCAGGTGATCGCCCGGCTGACCGCCATAATCGGCGCCGACCATCCCTGCACCCTGACAATGGTCGCCACCTTGGCCAACATCCAGGCTGACATGGGTTACCTCGACCGCGCTCTCGTCAGGGGGCGACAGGCGATGACCGGCTTCCGGCGCCGCCTTGGCGAGAACCATCCGCTCGCGCTTGCCTGCGAGGCCAACGTGACGACGCTGCGCGCCCGGCTGGGGCAAGACACCGGGGCGGCGGCGCTTTCCGCCCGGTATGCCGCCGCGCTCGGGCCCGATCATCCAGACTCGCGACTGTTTTCCGAGGGCCGGCTCGTCGACATCGACTTCACCCCGGTGCCCCTCTACCGATCGTCTCATGAATGGCGGCGCCGGAGCCGCCGGGACCGGGGAGGCGAGATGCCGATCGTTTCGGCCAATGGCATTGAGATCAACTACGAGGTCACCGGCGCCGGGGAGCCGCTTGTCCTCATCCCGTACCTGGCGGCTGACCAGGCGTGCTACGCGTTCCAGGTCGCCGAGTACGCCAAGCACTTCACGTGCTTCACCGTCGACCTGCGCGGCGCCGGGCTGACCAGCAAGCCCGAAGGCACCTATACAACCGAGCTGCTCGCCGACGACGTGGCGGCGTTCATGCAGGCGGCCGGGATCGATCGCGCCCACGTGTCCGGGCTGTCCCTCGGCGCCGCCACCGGGATGTGGCTGGCCGCCAAGTACCCGGAACGGGTGAAGTCACTGTCCCTGCACAGCCCGTGGCCCGCGACCGACCACTACCTCAAGACGGTCGTCGAAGGCTGGCAAGTCATGGCGCAGGGACTTGGCAGCGTGACCGAGATGGTCATCAAGGGCATCTTCCCCTGGTGCTTCACGCCCGAGTTGTACGCCGCCAAGCCCGAGTACATCGACGCGCTCGCCGACTTCGTCCGCGGCCGGCCGATGCCTCCGGTCGACGCGTTCCTGCGCCAGTCCGGCGCCGTCATCGGCCATGACGCCGCCGCGCGGCTGGAACTCATCCAGGCGCCCGCCCAGGTGACCTTCGGACGGCACGACGCGGTGACCTCCCCCCGCTTCGCCGCGCCGCTTACCGGTGCCATCAAGGGCGCCGAGCTGTTCATTTTCGAGGACTGCTCGCACGCCCCGATCTACGAGAACGTCGAGGCGTTCAACACGCAGACCCTGGCATTCTTGCGCCGCCACTGCGGCTGAGGCTCCCGCTCCGGCTCAAGCCCCAAAGGCGATCGGCCTCCGGAAGCGGGGCCAGCTCGCGCGCTATCTCGATCCGGCGGGGGTCATCAGCCCGGCGGAGCTTCCTGATCTCGGCGGCGGCGCACTCGCGGGCGCGTCGCCGCCAATGGGCCCGCTCTTGCGGCGTGGCGTTGACCGAGGGCGGCGCGAGGCCCAGCAGCCGCGCGCCGTACTGCCACAGCAGTGCCTCCAGCGAGGTCATGGCACTGCTCGCCGACGCGCCAAGGAAATGGACCTTCTGCAGGTCAAACAACCGCTCGGAGGTCGCTGAGGCGACCACGCGCCGCTGCAATGGCCAGGCGGAGCTGGTCAGCCAGCGCGGGTTCGCCGAGCCGTCGGCGTTAAGCGCGGGGACGATGTAGGCACGCCGGCTGCCCGGCACCCGCTGCCATGATCGCCGCTCGTCCCGGCGCAGCGGGGCGAACGCCCGGCTGTCGACTTGCAGTTGCCGCTCAGCCCACAGGTACTCCTCGAGGAACCCCGCGTTCTGCGGCCAGCCCAGGTGCCCCAGCGCGGTCAGCACGACCTCGCGGATCGGAGGTCCCTGCCGGCGTGCCCGCAACCCCGCGCTGGCGGTGCGCCGCAATTGGCAGATCAGCTCGTCGCGCTTGCCGTCCAGCCGCTCCAGGAGCGTGGCCTGCGCGACGAGGTCAGTGACAGGGACGCCACGGTCGCGCGCGGCCGCCACGAGCCGTTGCTGCAGCTCAAGGGTCTCCTCCAGCGTCGCGATGAGCTCATCGCGGACGACGGGTAGTGTCACTCCCTCACTGTAGCCGTTCCATGTTCAAAGTCCATGGGGGGTGGGAATGGAGTAACACACAGGGCGTGTGGTGATTTTCCTTACCGGCTTTCGTTCGGAAGCCATGGGACGTTTGCATGGATTGAGGCGTGGAGGCCGTTGGGGGCGGCCTTGCGAAGGAGGTGCGTGATGCCTTTGTCGGTCAAGGCCCGTCATGGCCGGCGGCTGGTGGTCGCGAGGCGCCGGTTTCCCCCGCGGACGTTGCACCTAGTCGATATCGAGAACCTGGCTGGTGCCGCGATCCCGAGCCTGATGCAGGTGATGGACGTCCAGGACCGGTACGCCAGGAGCTTGTCAGTTGGCGTCGAGGACCAGGTGGTGATGGCCTCCAGCCATCTCGGGTTCATGAACGCCGCCCTTGGCTGGCCGCACGCGCGCTACCGGGTCCGGTCCGGCCCGGATGGCGCCGACCTAGAGCTTCTTGACGTTATCTGGCACGAGGATGTCGCCACCAGGTTCAGCCACATTGTGATCGGCTCGGGGGACGGCACGTTCGTCAACGCTGCGCAGGCGCTGTCGGACGGCGGCGTCTGGGTAACGGTGGTCAGCCGCTGGGGCAGCCTGTCCCCGCGCCTGGCCCACGCCGCCCGCGACGTCGTCTACCTGGACACCCCACCCCGGGCCGCCTAACGTCGAAGGGTGGAGACCGGACGACCCGCCGTAGCCGGCCAGGGCAGCGGGTCCACCGCGCCCGCAGTGGGCAAGGATGGCAATTTCGCGGCGCAACGGCACCGGCAACTGCTCATTGACCAGCTCCGCGCGGACGGGTCCGTGCGCAGCGAGGCCGTGGAAGATGCCCTGCAGGCGGTGCCGCGGCACCTGTTCCTGCCCGGAACGCCGCTGCCGAGCGCCTACGCCAACGACGTCGTGGTCGCCAAGCGCGACAGCGCCTCCGTGCCGATCAGCTCCGCCTCCCAGCCTTCCATGGTCGCGCGGATGCTAGAGCAGCTCCAGATAGCACCGGGAATGCGCATCCTGGAGATAGGCGCGGGGACGGGTTACAACGCCGCGCTGCTCGCCCGCCTGGCGGGCCCCGAGGGGCACGTGACCACCGTGGACGTGGACGCCGACCTCGTGGCCCGCGCGAGCGGCGCGCTGGCCGGCGCGGGGTTCCCCGATGTCTGCGTCGTGCAAGCCGACGGCGCGTTCGGCTACCCCGGCGGCGCGCCCTATGACCGGGTCGTCGCCACCGTCGGCGCGTGGGACCTGCCGCTGGCCTGGCTGGACCAGCTTGCCCCGGATGGCCGCCTGGTCGTCCCGCTCCGGCTGCGAGGGAGCGTCACCCGGTCGATCGCCTTCGAGCGCGACAAGTCAGCGGACGACCGCTGGCGCAGCGTGGCCAGCGAGATGTGCAGCTTCATGCCACTGCGCGGCGGGGTGGCCGACGATCCGGTCTCGAGCATCGCGCTGACCCCCGACGGCGCCGTCATGCTCGCGGTGCACCAGGACCAGGATGCCGACGTCGCCGCGCTGGCCGGGGCCCTCAGCGGGCGGCGGGCGCAGACATGGACGGGCGTGTGGACCGGGGTGACGCTGGGCCCGGAAACCAGTGAGTGGGTGTTCTTGTGGCTGGCGTGCACGCTGCCCAACGCCGTGTCGCGGATGAGCGCCCGCCAGCAGGCCATCGACTCGGGACTGGTCGCCCCGATGCCCGCCGGGGGCACGATGGCCACCTTTGACGGGGCCAGCGTGGCCTACATCATCTTCCGCCAGGGGGACGGCGGGCGGGAGGCCGGCGTCATCGGGCACGGCCCCCGCGGCGCCCACCTGGCCCGGCAGGTCGCCGCCCAGGTCCGCGCCTGGCACCTTGGCTACCGGAGCGCGACCGCCCGCTTCACCCTTCAGCCAGTGGTGGCTATGGGGCCAATGACCAGCCAGTTCGCGTTTCGGACGCCGCATAGCTGGCTGGCCATCGACTGGGGTTAAGGCCTTTCGGTCAGGCGCCCTTGGCCTTGCTCCCGTACCGGCGGCGGAACTGCTCCACCCGCCCGGCGGTGTCCAGGACCCGTGCCTGCCCGGTGTAGAACGGGTGGCTCGCCGACGAGATCTCCACGTCGACGACGGGGTAGGGGTTGCCGTCCTCCCACTCAATGGTGCGCCCGCTGGTGGCGGTCGACCTGGTGAGGAACGCGAAGTTCGCCGCGCGGTCGCGGAAGACGACCGGATGGTAATCCGGGTGGATCGACTGCTTCATTTCTTACCGCTCCTCTCGGAACTCGACGTGCTGGCGGAGCACCGGGTCGTACTTGCGCACGACGAGGCGGTCAGGGTCGTTTCGCCGGCTCTTCCTGGTCACGTACGTGTACCCAGTCCCGGCCACTGACCTGAGCTTGACGACGGGGCGAAGTGTGCTGCGACTCATGCCCGCCACAACACCCCGCTAATGAAAATCATTCCCGACAACTGTCCCCGCGTCGCCCAGGACCGAGCCGGTAATCCGCCGCTAGTCCGCATCGGAGACGCGGATCCCGCCGGCCAGGTCGCCGAAGGCGTCGACCACGCGGTTGCTGATCACGTCGCCGTAGCCGAGCGCGTTGGACACCTCGAACGCCGAGAGGGTCCCCGGCCCGACCAGCGTCGGCATGCCGAGCCCGGCGACCAGGTCAACGTAGAGCCGCACGTCCTTGGCCATCAGCTTGCCGGTCAGCCCGCCCTCGAGGTAGTCGCCGGTGATGATGCGCGGGAAGCGGTTGAGCGAGGCGAAGCTGACGCCGCTGGAGGTGTTGATGACCTCCAGGAGCTGCGCCAGGTCCAGGCCCGCCTTCTTCCCCGCGACCATGACCTCGGCCGTCGCGGCGAGCGTGACTCCGTTGAGGAAATTAT
>JAICUO010000097.1 GCA_025935815.1 Streptosporangiaceae bacterium | reverse complement strand
GGCTCTTCCGCGAATTCTGTGGTGTCGGTTACGCAGGGTGCAAGACCAGGCGCTTGCGGAGGAAGCCGAAGCTGGCGCGGCCGTACATCTGCCGTTTGACCGCTTTAACCTTGTTGACGACGCCCTCGACCTTGCCCGAGTTGTAGGGCAGGGTGAGCCCGTTGAGGACTGCTTCCTTGTCCTGGCGGATTCCGGTGGCGAAGGAACGGAGCTCGGGCTGGCCGTCGGCTTCCTCGACGGCGGCGAGCCAGGGGTCGAGGTGCGCGGCGCCGGTGAGGCCGTCCATCATCTCGGCGAACGCGGCGATGTGGCCGGCGAGGGCGTCGAGGTGGGGGCATCCGGCGCGTATCCGGGCGAGCTGTTCCTTTTCACCTGGCTCCAGGTTGTCTGGCCTGGTCAGCAGCAGGCGGGTAATCTGCCGGGCCTTCGGCACGGCGGGCGGCGCGCCGGGGGCGGCGCCCGGCTCCCGGAACTGCGCGAGGTAGCGGCGGACGGTCCTGGCGCTGCCGGCCCAGCCCTGCTGCTGGATCTCGGCGTGCAGCGCGGTGGCGTCGCGGGCGCCCTCGGTCCACCGCCGGCACAGGTGGGCCTTGAACTCGTCGAGGCCGGAGCCCCTGGCCGATCCGCCGAGAAGTTCCCCGGCGCTGCCGGCGAGGGCGAACCTGCGCACGGTCTTGGCGGTCAGGCCGGTGGCACGGCAGATCTCAGCCTGCGAGCGGCCGGCGTCGGCCAGGGCGCGGATGTCGGCGTAGCGTTTGCGGGTGCGCACCGCGAGGGGACGCTCCCGGCCGCTCTCGTCCACGAGCCCGTCGGACGGAACCAGGGCTGCGGGCTGGCCTCCTGCGTCCTCTTCTCCGTCCCCGGACTGGGCCCTGCAGGCGGCGTCGAGCAGGCACCCGCGATGCCGGGTGACGGCCTTGTTGGCATATTCGCCCAGGTTGTGCCACAGATGCCAGCGATCGGCGACCTGGATCGCGCCCGGCGCCCCGGCACGGGCGCCCTCAGCGTACGCGCCGGCTCTGTCCCGGCAGATCACGGCCGCGCCGGGATGCGCTTTCAGCCACGCCTCGACGGTGGCCGCCTCGCGGTCGGGCAGCATGTCCACCACGTCACCGGTGCCCATGTCGACCAGCACGGTCCCGTAGACGTGCCCTTTCTTCAGGGCGAAGTCGTCGATACCGAGAATCTCCGGTGCCCCGGCGGCCTCGCGCTCGGGGAGGGCCGCGACCAGCCGCAGGATGGTCGATGAATGCACGGTGATGCCGAGCCGTGCCGCGAGCCGGGCGCCGGCACGGCCCGCCAGTTCGAGCCCGAGCCCGGTGAGCATGTCCGTCAGCGGGATGCTCCGCCGGCAGTACCTGCTGGTCAGCCTGCTTGCCTGCATCGCGAACGTGACCTTCGGGCAGGACGGGCTCACGCACAGGAACCGGAGAGCCCGCAAGAGGATCAGGACCGGGCGGCCTCCGGCCGCGCCGTCGGCCACGGTCCGCGAATACCCGCCGTGCACGCGCGCGGACACCGACCCGCAGGCCGGGCAGGACTCCGACGACGACGCGCACGACGCCGAGATCACCACCGCGTCCCCGGTGTCCTCGATCCGGCGCACCCGCAGCCCTGCGAGCTGCGGGAACAACAGGGCCAGCAGTTCCGCCCCGTCCTGCGAAACCTCCAGGCCGCGGACGGCGGCAGGAGGAGATGGAAGGACAGGCGTCATGGCAGACTGGGCAGGCAACGAGGCTCCCGGGAAAGCAGGTGTCTTGGCGGATTCCTGCGTCTTACCGGGGCCTCGTTGCCCGGTCACGCCGACACGCCAGCACATCCCTGATCGTGACATTCAAGGCCATCTCGTCACGCCAGCCTGTGAGAACCGCCCGGCGCTACAGACAGCCAGCGACCACAGAATTCGCGGAAGAGCCAATTCTGGTGGCCGCCAGCCTGGAGATCACCAGGCCGCCCAACCGGATTTCCCAATGGCCGTTGACACTCGGGGATGCCCTGCGCGGACTTGGTATCAGCCGCGAACAACTCGATGCAGTCGTCACCCGCGCTTATTCTGGTGACGACTGTGAGGTCGCAGTGCTGTCCACTGCCCGCCTGTGGTGCCCATCCGGATGGCCCCTCGCCATAGTCACCGAGCAGGTCTATACCCAGTTTTTGGATTCCTTCCCGCCACCCTGGCCGCTCGCGCTATCTGAAGACCCGAGTTGATCTGTGACTTCATTTACGCGGACACTCCGCCTTCTGATACGACGGAGCCAGCTCAGCAGATTGAGGCTAGGCCTCCTTGATATCGGCCCGCTAATCCGCGTGCCAGACGGCAGCCCTTAAGTGCGCGACCGCAAGTGAGCCGCGGAAATCTAGTAGACCTCAAGATCAGTCAATTCAAGATTTGATGCTGCCCCAGCTCCAGCGCAACCAGGAATGCGTCAGGATCTTCCACGACGTGGATGTTGAAGTAGTCCGGCAAACGACTCATCAATCTCGAATGCGTCATCTGAACCGTGCTCAATCAAGACAAGGCCAGACGACCGGGCCTGATCTGTCGCGACGACGTGGCCGATCCAACCGACGACGAAAGGTAGATCTCTAGACCGCTGACAGCCACGCAGACTCGGTCAACACCCCGGCCCACGGCGTTTCGCCTAGCCTTTCGCCCTCACGTCCCTGTCCCTCAGAACCTCGAACCATGGTCGCTCAGGGATGGCTAGAGATTCCAGCTCCGATGGAGGCCAGCCCGGCGCTGTCTCTAGCAATGAGACTAGGGTCCAGATCAATCCGTAAAGCCCGTCCTCCGATTCCCTATCCAGAAGCGGTAGAAGCACTCGAGCCTCAGCGAGGGTTAGCGGTGGCGTTATCTTCTCGAGAGCCTCCTGGATTGGCCCCAATGTGCCGACCGTGTATTGACTCTCGCTAGCCAGCGGAGCCCTCGCCGCCAGCGACGTTACTTCGACACGAATCACATCTCGCCCTTCTCGCATTATTCGTTAGCACCCGCCCCCAAGCAGATTCGGAAAATTTGTTTCGTAGTACTGCTGAATCTGCGCGATGCCGGCTTCGACATCGAAGGGAAGATTAAGACTCCTTAGATCTGCGTAGTCCTTGTCCAAGGCCTCCTGCAACGGCAGACCCGCATCCTCCGCTTTTGTCGCTATCCCCTTTGTTCCGTAAGTTCGAGTCAATCGATGCGAAGCCGTGTACAGCGCGATAGCGGCTCCTTCATCGTAAGGCGTGAGGCCCAGAGCCGCCTGCGGGACGTGGTGAGGCGTGAGATCGTCACGCGGAGCACCTCTATCCTTCAGCTGCTTGTAACTGCCGACGTCACCCTCCCTAAGCGTTCCCTTTGCGGTCCTGCCAGGGCCGCAGCTGCCGCCCTTGCCGCCGCCGACGCCAGCACCGGCTGCAGCTGGCTGCGGAGTTGCATCATCCTGCCCCACTGTAACGCCGCCACTGGTGGGGCCTGCGGTCTGGACGGGGGTGAGGCCGTCTGCGCCGTTTCCATTGCCGGTGCTGGCGACGGTGTAGCAGTAGCCGGTCGCATTGCAGGCTTGCGTGTACCCCGTAGCCGTCGTGACCTTGTGGGTGACGGTGGGGGCATGAGCGGCGCCCTCGCTCGGGGCCTTCGCACTGCAGAGGCCGGCGGCGAAGCAGTCCCGCGGCGGGGGCGGAGGCGGAGGCGGGAAGTAGAAGCCAGGCGAACCGTAGGGGTACGGCGAGTTCCCGGCCTGCGTGCTCTCGCCCGTGTCGGCGGAACTCTCACTCCCAGGGGATCCCCAGGCATCGGTCCGGGAGTAAGAGTAATCCGCGTAACAAGTGATGGCGCACGTGCCATTGTCGTCCGCACCAGGGGCCAGGACCCAACTGCCGACGGTGTATAGCGCGGCGAACCCCAGTACAGTCGCGGCTTCGGGAGCGTATGACAGCGCCACGCCTAGGCCTAGGCGCAACCCTCCGCGCGTGCCACCCTTGGACAGGATTTGCTCTAGATTGCCAATCGGACCTCCGAAGTGGCCCGTTGGGTCGGCTTCGGTCAGGGGGTCGCCGCTGGTGTAGGCGTAGGGGTTGCCGTCGGCCGTGGCGGGCAGGGGCATGCCATCGATCACGTCGGTGGCGGTGAACGATCCGGTGCCTGGGTTGTACCAGCGGGCGCCCATCATCACCTGGCCGGTTGACGGGTCGGTGTAGTCGCCCTGGAACCCGATGTCGGGCCGGTACCCGGTCGCCGATGGCGTCCCGTACGGGGCGTAGGTGGCGTGCCCGGCTAGGCCTGCTGCCGTCGCGGTCGGGGAGAACGTGGCCGCCAGGTCGCCGTGGGCGTCGTTCATCACGGTGAACCCGGTGCCGCCGGGCACCTGGGTGGCGGTCATCTGGCCGGAGGGGTCCCAGGTGTAGTCCCGGCTCCCGTCGGAGGCCAGCGTGCCGCTGGCCCCCAGGTAGGACATCTGCGTGGTCGATGACCCCACGGTGCGGGTGACCAGCCGGCCGAGCGCGTCGTAGCCGTAGCCCACCCCGTTCGGCGCGGTCGCCGCCTGCCCGTACGCGTCGGTGGCATAGGACTGCACCGCCCCGTTCGGCGCGGTCACCGAGGCCAGCGCCCCGTTAAGGGTGTACGCGTAGCTCGTCGTCCCAGCCGAGGCGGCCGAGGTGGTGGCCTGGTCCTGGCCGTCGTACCCGTAGGTGGTCCCGCCGGACTGGGTCAGGTTCCCGTCGCCGTCATAGGCATACTGAGCCGTGGTCCCGCCGATGGCGGACGAGGCCAGCCGTCCCGCCTTGTCGTAGGTGTAGGTGGCCGAGCTGCTGCCGAGCTGTCCGCCGGTGGACTGCGAGGTCATGTTGCCGGCCGGGTCATAGCCGTAGGACTGCGCGGCCAGCGTCGCCCCGGACGCCGACGTGACGGTCTCCGACGTCAGCCGCTGCAGGCCGTCGTAGCCGAACGACTGGACGGGCCCGCTGGCCCCGCCGATGGAGTACCCGATCGAGGCCGGCTGGGAGTCCTTGTTATAGGCGTACGTCGACGTCGCGCCGGTCAGCGGATCCGCCAGCGTCGCCAGGCGGCCGGCGCCGTCATAGGTGTAGCTGGTCGTTCCCCCGGGGCCGGTCAGCGACTGGACTAGCCCGTCGCCGGTGTAGTTGAACGAGGACGTCCCCGAGGGGCCGCTGGCCTGCTTCAGGTTCCCGGCGGCGTCGTAGGTGAAGGCGTCCGTGCCGCCGGGCGCCGTCGCGGAGGCCAGCCGCCCGTCCGGGTCGTAGGTGAGCGCCTGCGCGGCGGTGGCCGCGGACGCCCCGGCCCCCGATTGCGAGGTCAGGTCACCCATCGCGTCGTAGCCGTAGGACAGCGTCACGCCGCCGGGCTGCGACACCGCGACCTGGTTCCCGGCCGCGTCATAGCTCGTGGTCCACGTGCGAGCCGAGGCCGCCTGGCCAGCGGTGGCGGCCGGCTTGATCACCGACTCGGGCAGGTTCAGCGGGTTGTAGGTGGTCCAGGTGGTGTTCCCGTTCCCGCCCGTTATCGCGGTCTGGTTCCAGGCCGCGTCATACCCGTAGGACGTGGTGACCGACGCCGTGGCCGACACCGGCACCACCTGGCTGGTCAGCTCGCCAGCCGCGTTGTAGCCGAAGGTGGACGTGTTGCCATCCCAGCCGGTCGCCGACGTGACGTTCCCGGCCGCGTCGTAGCCGAACGACTCCGACCGCAGCGCCACCGCCGCCTGCCCCTGCCCCGCGGGCGGGTAGTCGGCCTGAGACGTCAGGTTCCCGGCCTGGTCGTAGCCGTACTGCGTGAACCCGCCATCGGGGCTGAACGCGTAGGTGGGCTGCCCCGCGTACCCGTACTCGAAGCTGGAGGTGTTCCCCGCGCCGTCGGTCACCGAGGCGAGCTCGCCCAGGTGGTCGTATCCGCTGGTCGTGACCACGCCATCCGGGGTCACCCCCGAGACCTGGTCGCCCAGGAAGTCGTAGGAGTAGTTCCTCGTCTTGACCAGCGCGTTGGTCGTCGTCGCCCGGTGGGCGAAGTAGTCATACGTCTGCGACGTGATGCCGCACGCCGGGTCGGTCGCCGAGAGCTGCTCGCCGTCCGCGTCGTAGGTGTACGTCCAGGACACCGGGGCGACCCCGGGGCACGTGCTCGGATCCCCCGGAAGGGTGACGGCAGTGACCTCGCCGAGAGCGTTATAGCTGGCGCTCGCGGTGTCGCCCCGCGGGTCGGTCACCGAGACGACGTTGCCGTCCCCGTCGTAGGCGTACGTCGTCGTCGGGATGATCGTCGTCCCGGTGCCGGGCTGGGTGTAGGACGGCTGGGTGACCGACGTGACCTGCCCGTCCTCGTTGGCGTAGGCGTAGGTCGTGACGTTGAGGTCCGGATCGGCGGCCGCGGTCTTGTCACCGAAGGTGTCATAGGCGTAGGTCGCGACCGGCTGAGCGGTGCTGCCGGCCTGGTTGGCATAGGACTGCACCAGGGTCGGCGGGCTGGTCACCGTGGTCAGGTCGCCACCGTTGTCGTAGCCGTACTGCGTGGTGTAGTTCGCCGGGGTGCCGCCGGGGGCATTGCCGTCGGGGGTGACCATCGTCAGTGGCTGGCCGTTCTGGCCGTAGGTCCACGTAGTGGTGAGGGTGGAGCTGCCGTCGGTCACGTTCTGGCGGAGCCGGTCGCCTTGCGCGTCGTAGGTGTAGCTGGTGACCGAGGTGCCGCCTGTCGCGGCGCTGCCGACGGTCTGCGAGGCGACGTGGTTGGCGGCGTCGTAGGTGAAGCTGACCGCGCGGTTGGCGTATCCGCTGGTGGTCGTCCCCGAAGGCGTTGGGTCGATAAGCTCGCGGACCAGCCGGCTGGCCGCGTCGTAGGTGTAGCCAGTGGTGGCGCCGACTCCGACGGTCCCCCCGGTGACCGGGCTGACGGTCTGGCTGACCTTGTTCCCCGCCCCGTCGTAGGCGTAGGTCGCTTGCCGGCCGGCGCTGACCCCGAGGGTGGTGCAAGTAGGGTCGGCCGGGTTGGTGGTCCTCGTGCCGGTCGTGCAGGGATCGACCTGGCTGACCGCGATGAGCTCCTGGTTGCCGTCGTAGCCATAGGTTGTGGTGCGCCCCATGGCGTCGGTCTCGGAGGCCAGCAGCCCGGCGGCGGTGTAGGCCCGGGAGTCGAGGACAAGGTCACAGCCGATGCCGTCGCTATCCGGGAACGCCGGGGCGGAGCAGTTGGCGGTGGGGTTCGCCTGGCTGGTGTTGCTGGTGTACAGGATCTGCTGGGTCGGCTTGCCGTACTCGTTGTACGTGTACTGGTGCTGGTAGCCGTTCGCGTCGGTCCGGTTGCTGACGTCGCCGAAATCGTCATAGGAGTAGCTGGCGGTGGCGCCCGATGGCAGGGTCTGCGTGGCCAGGCGCCCCTGCGCGTCGTAGGTGTCCTGGGTGACGCGCTGCGCGTCGCCGCCGGTGAGATCGGCCTGAGTGAGCCTGAGGAGGCCGCCGTCGGTGTCGTAGCTGTAGGTATCCTGCCGAGTGTGCGTTACTGCGGGAACCTGGCTGCCCATGGCCGGGGAGCTGACCGCCGGGTAGGTGACCGTGAGCGGCTTGCCCATGGCGTTGAAGGAGTAGTCCGTCTCCCGCGCCTGGCCGTCGGCGTGGACGTTGCTCTTCGAGATCCGGCCGAGCAGGTCGTAGGTGTCGACGGTGTAGCGGTTTGATGGCTCGGTGACCTGCGCGAGGTCGCCGTTGGAGTAGTACCGGTAACTGGTCGTCGCCCCGCCGAGCGTGGTCTTGGACAGCAGGAGCCCGGCGGGGATCGTCTTGGTGTTGTTTTCGTACGCGGTCTCGCTGCCAACCGAGTACGTGTAGCTCGTCTGACGGCCGCTGGGGAAGTCACTCGTGGCCGGCGTCGTCACGGAGGTGACCTGCCCGGCCGTGTTGTAGGTGTAGACGGTCCGGTACGTGGTGTCGCCGGACGAGGCCGACCTGCCGTCCGAGGAAGTCAGGAGCTTGTTGTTGTCCAGGCTGAGCGGATGGGCCGTGTCGTAGGTGGTGTAGGTGTAGAAGGTGGTGCATGGCGTCAGCGCGCTGGCGCAGTTCACGCTGGAAGATGTGCTGCCGGTACAGGTCGGTGTGGCCTGGGTGCCGTCGCCGGGGGTGTCCGGTGCTCCTCCCGGGTACCAGGTGCGGGCGAGGACGTTGCCGTGGGCGTCGTTGGTAAGGCAGGTCTCGTTGCCGTCAGCGTCGAACTTCCGGGCGAGGTGGCCGGCAGTGTCGTAGGCGTAGGACCGCGTGTCGGCGTTGATGCTGGAGCTGACCAGCCGGCCGCCGTTGAGCATGTCGTAGCCGTAGGTGTTGCTCCGGCCGTCCGGGCCATCGACGGTGACGGTGTCCACGACCTGGCTTAGGGCGTCCGAGGCCGCCTTGGCGCCGCTGGGGACCGGATCGCTGAGCGTCCAGGTGCTCCCGTTCGGGTCGGTGTAGGTGGCCAGCCGGCCGGTGCCTGGCTCGTACGTGGCGCTCTGGTAGCTGATGCCGGTGGGCGCGGCGTCGATGGATGGCAGCGTGACCTGGGTCATCTCAGCGGTGCTGGCACTGGCGAGCGCGTAGTGCTCGGTGACGGCCGCGGAGCCCAGCGGGTGCGGGTAGACGGCGACCTGGGCGATGTCGCCGCTGAAGTACCCGACCGTCGTCGTGGTCCCGCCCTGGGTATTGGACGGCCAGCTCGCCCAGTCGCCCGCGCCGATCGTGTCGACCAGCATGCCCAGGTGATCGACCTGACCGGGCAGCGCCACCCCCACCTGGTGGCCGTCGAGGTACAGCGACTGGCTGTTGCCGCTGGCGGTCAGCACCGCGTAATGCCAGTTCCCGTCATCGACGCTGGCGGTGGTGTGGATGGGGCTGGCCGACCCGTTCCAGAACTCCCCGTACAGCTCACCGTTCCCGCCGATGTACAGCGCCGGCTCGTGGTTCCCGGTGGGGTTGGTGACCTGGTTGGCCGCATAGGAGAACAGCACGCCGCTGGTCGTGGCGGAGGCGGCCTTGAACCACAGCTCGATCGTGACGTCGGTGCTGTCGCTGACCTGCCCGGCCGGCAGCAGCACGTACGAGCCCGTGCCGTTGAAGGACGCCGCTGTCTGGCTGCTCCCGGTCAGGGGTGCCGCATTAGCGTCATTGGTGATGCTGTGGTAAATCCCGTTGGTGGTGCCGAGGTTGACGTCCACCTCGTCGCTCGCGGTCGTCCCGCCGCTCGCGTCGCCGAGTTGCCAGTACGACCGAGGCCCGGAGTCAAGGACGCCCGCGAAGTACTGCGAGCCCGAGGCGTACTGGTACTGGGTGCAGTCATCCAGGGTGGCGCAGGTAGGCGTGCAGGTACCGTCCGGCGAGCACACACTGATCAGCTGGTCGCCCTGGTAGTTGTAGTTCCACTGCAGCGGCGCCGTGTCCGCCGACGGCGCCTGGGTGGTCACCGATGACACATGCGGGGTGCTCCCAGTGGTCCAGCCGAGGGTGAGCGTTCGCTGCGAGGCGCCGTCGGTGATCGTCGTGATCTGGCCGGTGCCAGGGGCCGGGGTGAAGGCCTGGGTGAGGCCGTTCGGGGCGATGATCCGGGAGATCGGCCAGACAGCCGGCCCGGCGCCGGTGAAGTCGTACTCGCTGCCGGTGCTATCGAGGAGCTTCCACGTCTGGTGCGTGCTGTCGTATGTCAGGACGTCGGAGCTGCCGTACGGGGGGGCATAGCTGCCATCGCCGTTCAGCCCGAAGCGCAGCTCCTGCCCGCTGGTGGCCGTCACCGTCACGTTGCCGGTACCGTCACTATCGGACCGAACCGCCGCGTCAACGGCGGTGGACCAGCCCGCGCCGAACGCCCCGGTCGTTCGCGGGTCCATGCTGTTGTAGGTGCGGTCGATCTGCAACGGCGGCCCGGCCACCTTGACGGCGGCCTCGGTCGCGCTGGTGGTGAAGTTGCCGCTCAGCGGATCGTAGGCCTGCGTGCTGTCAGCGCCGATCCCGGACAAGATGGTCGGTTGTGGTACCTCGGTGGTCAGGCTGACCGGTCCTACCGGGGTGGATGCGCCGCTGCTGCTCGTCACGGTGACCGACCACTGGTAAGCGGTGTTCCACTGCATGTCCGCGCGCGGGACCGTCCAGTACGGGGTGCTGGCGCTGTGTGTCCAGGTGGTCTGCGCACCGCACGACTGGTCACCGACTGGCTCGCAGGTGAGCGTGAAGTTGTAGGTGATCGTCCCGGTTCCGGTCGCCGACGTGGAAAGCTGCGGGGACAAGGTGGGCGAGACGTACCCGGTCGGCGGGAACACGCCGGTGACCGTGGGGGGTTGCGGGAGGTCCAGGCCCATCGCGAGCGACTGGATGCCCTCGGATGAGAATGACGCTCCGCGCGATGTCCCGGTGAGCGAGTTGAACATATCCCAGTTGATGGCGTACGAGCCGTAGGGCAGGTGGTTGATGGCCGCGTTGACCGTGACCGTCTGACCGGGAGCGACTGTCTGCGGCATCGGGGTGACCGATGGCGTGTAGTTCGCGACGGGCTTGCCGCCCGAGTACGCCTCGTAGGAGAGCTGGTATCCGTTGGTCGGCGTCCAGGTCGTGGAACCGGTATTGGTGATCGTGACCTTGACGACGCCGTTCTGCGTCGGCGACGGCGGCGTGACGATGGGCTGCTTCCCCAGGCTGTAGGTCGCGCCATCGGGCGTGTAGGTGATGGCGAGGAACGGGTTCCCGGAGCTCGCGGCGTTAGAGGCGAACTTCTTCCACCCGTAGCTGTCGGTTGTGGAGGCACCCACGGCCAGCCCGTAGTTCGGCTTGCCGTGCGTCCACCCGTTGATGAGGTTGGTCCCCGCCTGGTTGAGGCTGATCCCCTCCCACGTGTCGGGGCATGCCGAGGAGCTGGATCCCGCGGCCGTCCATCCGGCGGCGAACGACTGCTGCCCGATGGCGGCACCGGTCGGCGGTCGGGTGGCCCAGGTCTTGCTACCGGTCGCGCTCCAGGCGTGGGTGACCGGGTAGACGTAGACAGGCCTGGGGGTGCAACTGAAGGACCAGGTGTCGTAGAGCTCTAGGCGCGCGCCGAGGACGGTGTCGTTGTGGAGGGTTGACCCGACGCTGCCGAATGCGATGTACGACTGCGTCTTGTGGCTGCCGCCGTCGTAGGTGCCCGCCCGCATCTCGATGTCCGTCGAGTAGTCGTTGTTGTCCGGATACTGGACGTAGGTGCTGCCACCGGCTCCAATGTCGGGGGTCTTGATGACCGTGGGGTCAACGACGACGGGAAAGACCCGGTCGCTGGCGTTCAGCCATGTTGAGTCCAGGGTCATCTGGACGGCCGGCTCCCCCTGGTACGTCGTCAGGGCGTAGCTGACCCCGTCAGATGTCGTCCCGTCGCCTGAACGCGGGTCGACACGGGAGTCACTCATGGACCCATGCGGCACCGCGGCGAGCACATTGCCCGAGGCGTCGATGAACTCGATGGATCCGTCGCTGCCTGTCTTCGGGGTCAGGCCGGTGAGGTCCAGCGGGAACACCCATGACGCCGGCGCCGCCGGGGAGTCAAGGACGATCTGCTCCTTAACGAGGCTGGACCCGGCGGTGAATTCGATGGTGGCATCCTGCTGCACGCCGGGATAGGCGACCGAGCTTCCCTGCGCCGAGCCTGGCACCGCGGCCGCGCCGCCCACGCCGAACGCGACCGCATGACTCGGGTCAAGCGGCATGGTGACGAGGTTCGCGGCGTTCGCGTAGGGAGCGAATGACTCCGGCTCGCCATCCGACTGCTCCGTCCACCCTTGCGCTGGCGGCGCCGACGGCGTAGCCGTCCCCGGTGATTGACTATCCGATGCCGTCGGCGAATCCGCTGGGGTCGGTGTCGACGGATCGGTTGACGAGCTAGACGGGTTCGCCGCCGCCGAGTCGGGCGTAGTGGGTCCGGCGGACGCGGACGGCGTGGTCAGGTCTGTCATGGGCGACGCGCTGGCCGAGGCCGATGGCGAGTCGATGAGCATCCGCAGGAAGGTGGCCTGCGGCGTGGCGGCGGCGCCGAGGCTGGGAGCGGGCGCGGAGGTCAGGCCGACCCTGGGAACCAGGGTGGTGCTGATGCTTGTCCACTTGCCGTCTGCCCGGCGGTAGCTGACCGGCTGGTCGTAGGTGAACGCGGTCCGAGTGCCGTCGGCGTTGGCGTACGTGACCTGGTCGGGTCGGGTCAGCGGAGCCTGGCGGCTCGTCGTCGGGTCGTAACCGGCCTTCCGGGCGGGCGGGATGGCCTTGGCCGCGACGATCCTGGCCGGGGGCGTCTTACCGCGAACCGGAAGCTTGACCGGCTTCGGCCGCGTGGGCATCGGCACTGCGCCGGGCACGGGCTTACCCGCTGGCCTGGCGACCGGCCCGGTGGACTTCCGGCCCCTTGCCACCCGCGCATCGGCAGCCCCTGAAGCACCGGATCCCTTACCGCCTGCAGACGCGGACTGCGCATCGGATACGAAGCGCCCGTTCACGATCCGGCCGATCGCGGCCTGAGCCGGCACCCGGTGCGGGAGCCCGGCGGCGGTGCCGGTCATCTGCACCGGCCGTCCCGGGCGGCTCGTAAGGACCATCGTGACCGCAGTGATCAGCCCTATGACTAGGGCGAGAGTCACACCGATAGCGCCGATCCGCCGGACCCGCATGCCGCGCTCCCCTCAGCAGCGCAGCGCACCGGATCATGCGTCACGCAAGACACGCCAGATAAACAGATCGCACCAATAGCATTCGCAGCCAAATGTCCGTATGGTGCTCAACGTGATTGTGCGCGGTCACGATGGCACGTCAGTAGCGGCCGGGTAGCGCGCCGGGCGGGCACAGGGGTGATAAGCATGTGGGTGGGCCTGCTGGGGCCGTTGGAAATGCGCGACTCAACCGGAGTCGTGCGCGTCACCGCGCCCAAGGAGCGATCGCTGCTGGCGACGCTGAGCCTGCGGGCGGGCAACGTCGTCCCGGTGGAGGCACTGGCCGAGGCGGTCTGGGACGACGTATGGCCAGCGCAATGGCAGGTCACGCTCAGGAACTACGTCCAGCGGATAAGAAAGAAGCTCGCTCCGGCCGATCGGGGCCGGCTGGCGTGGCGGTCGCCGGGTTACTGCCTGCACCTGAACCCGGGCGAGAGTGACCTTGCCGCGTTCCAGTCCTTGCAGAAGGCCGGCCTTGCGGCCGCGAATTCCGGCAACTGGGCCGACGCCGCCCGCAACCTCAGCCAGGCCATGTCCCTGTGGCGGGGTAGCGCGCTGGCGGATATCGAGTCACGGCTGGTCCGCGTCCAGCACGCGCACTACCTGGAGCGGCAGCGACTGGTCACGCTGGAGGCGCGCATCGAGGCCGACGTCCGGGTCTCCCGGCGTGGCAGCGCCGCCGTTCTCCCCGAGCTCGAGCGGCTGATCGAGGAGCATCCGGAGCGGGAGCAGTACTACGTCCTCACCATGCTTGCCCTGTACCGGGGCGGGCGGCGGGCCGATTGCCTTGACCTCTACCACCGCGCGCGAAGGCTCCTCATTGAGGCGCAGGGTATCGAGCCGGGTTCGGACCTGCGCTCGTTGCACGAGCGCATCCTGGCTGGCGACACGGGGCTGCTGGCCCAGCCACTCGTGGAACTCGCGTTGTAGCCAGCCGCCGCTTTCACAAGCGCTGGGTCCCGTACATCAAGCGGGCTGGCCGGTAGCGCGCTACCGGCGCGCTACCGGCGAGCCACCGTCTCCGACCACGCTGGTGCGCGGGTACGTCGCGATTTGCAGGAGGAGACCGATGCGGGCCACAGCCAGGAGACTGCTTTCTCGGATGGCCGCCATCGTCGCGTCGGCCATCATCGCGGGGTTGTTCACTGGCTTCGGCCCGGGGGTGCCACAGGCGATGGCGACCACCCCGTCCGGCTGGACGCCCGCCAACCTGCGCAGCGCCTACGGGTTCCAGTCGCCATCTGAGGGCGGATTGCAGACGGTCGCGGTCGTGACCGCGCTTGACGACCCGGCCGCCGAAAGCGACCTGGCCACCTACCGGAGCCAGTTCGGGCTGCCCGCGTGCACCGCCGCGGACGGCTGCTTCCGCAAGGTCAGCCAGACGGGCGGCACCACCTATCCCGCACAGGGCTGGTCCAAGGTCGACGCCGAGAGCCTTGACGCCATCTCCGCAGTGTGCGTCAACTGCCAGATCCTGCTCGTCGAGGCGAACAGCAACTCGCTCGCCGACCTCGGCGCGGCCGAGAACGAAGCCGTCGTGCTGGGAGCCAGGGTCATCGACAACATGTGGAGTGTCCTGGAATCGGCCGTGGGCGCGGCGGAGACTACCGACGATGGCCTGTACTTCAACCACCCGGGGGTAGCCATCACCGCCCCCGCTGGGAACTCCGGCTACGGCGTGGGCTATCCGGCCGCGTCCCCGTACGTGACCGCCGTCGGCGGTACCGTGCTCACCCAGGACGCCGGCGTCGCGCGCGGCTGGGACGAGCAAGCCTGGCCGAGTTCCGGAGCGGGCTGCTCGATTTATGAGGCCAAGCCGTCCTGGCAGACCGACACTGGCTGCGCCGACCGGTCCGTCAACGACATCGCCGCGGTCGCGACTAACGTGGCCTACTACGACAGCCTGACCTCCGGCGGCTGGAGCACCAGTGCCGGCACCGAGGTATCGGCGGCGATCATCGCGGCGGCCTACGCGCTCGCCGGAACCCCGGCGGCGGGCAGCAATCCCGCCTCCTACCCCTACAGGTTCCCGGGCGGCACCTACACGACGCCCGGCAACGCCTTCCCGTACGTGGACGGCCTCACTGACATATCCACGGGCAGCGCCGACGGCACTTGCCCGGTCACCTACCAGTGCACGCCGGGGGCAGGGTACGACGGGCCGACCGGCGTCGGCACGCCGTCGGCCGTCATCTCGCTGTCCGGTGCCGGCGCACTGACCGGGCACTTCTACGGCTTTGACGGCATGTGCATCACCGACCAGGGAGACGCCGCCACCGACGGGACCCTGGTCGTGGACTTTCCCTGCCAGCTCCTGGAATCACAAGGGTGGACCGTCCAGCCGAACGGCACCATCCGCATCCACTCCACTGAGTGCATGTACATCACCGGCGCCGCCACCGCCAACGGCTCCCCCGTTCAGCTGGCCGCCTGCAACCCCGGCAACGGCGGCATGCAATGGATCCCCCGCGCCGATGGCACCCTGTACAACCCGAGATCGGGCCGGTGCCTCTACAACTCCGCCGGCACCACGCAAAACGTCCAGCTGGTGATCCAGGACTGCGGCACATCCCGGCTGGAGTACTGGCCACTCCCCTACCCCGGCCCCCCATCCGTCACCGGACCGGTCACCTCCCAGGTCAAGCCCACCCTGTGCATCGATGACCACTCATCCATAACCACCGACGGGAACCCCATCGACATCCACTCCTGCAACGGCACCAGCGCGCAAGCCGTCACGATTACCCCCGACGGCTCGCTCACGATCCTCGGAAAGTGCATCGACACCCTCAGCGACGGGATCACCGCCGGCGCCGCCATCATCTTGCACGCCTGTGACGGGGACTCCAGCCAGCACTGGGCGGCCAGGTCCGACGGCACGCTCCTCAACATCCGCTCCGGCCAGCAGACGTGCCTCGACGACCCCGGGAGCAGCACGACCGACAACACGCAGCTGCAACTCGCCGTGTGCGGCAGCGCCATCGACCAGGAGTGGAACGCCCCCTGAGCCGCTGGCCTGCCTGAGGTCAACCCCAGTGAGGCTTAATAAGGCCGATACCGCCCAGGGCAATCCCCGGCCGGGCGATCGCTACTGCCCGGTGGCCTGACGGTACCTGGCGACGACCTCTGCGGGAACCCGGCCGCGCTCCTTGATGTCGATGCCGTTCTCCCGCGCCCACGCGCGGACGGCCACGGTGTCGATGGCGGGAGCCTTGCGGGCGGCGCGACGGGAGCTGCCGCCGACCTTGCGGGCGTGGGCAATGTAGCTCTTCAGGGTGTCACGCAGCTCGCCGTTGTGCCCGGCGCTGAGGTCTATCTCGTACTGGCTGCCGTCCAGGCCAAAACGGACGGTGCCTTCTGCCTCACTGCCGTCAATGTCGTCGATGAACAGCGTCTGAATCTTCTGAGCCATGGGGAACAGCGAACTGCCGCCGTGGCCGCGCTGCCAGGTGGTGACCGCCTCCCGCCACTCCCCGGCCAGCTCGGAGACGTCGCGCAGGTCCTCGCCCGCCAGCCCGCCGAGGATCAGCTTGACGGTGGCGGATCCCCAGAGCATCGCGGCGGCGTCGTGTCCCCAGCGGTTGCAGGCCTGGGCCATCGACTGCAGGACAGCGGTGACAAAGATCCCCGTGCCTACGAATGCCGCTCGTCTCCACCAGCCTCCAGCACACTACACAGTTGAGCCACAGCCCGCTGGATCTAGCATTTCCTCTAGCATTTGCTAGCTCGCCAGAAGAACCTTCGCGTGGAGTCAGGTGCCGTCGGTGTCGGGGTGGGGCGGGGTGAAGCCGGCCTCCGCGTGCGCCTCGGTGATGATCCGGACGACCTCGTCGGGGTCGTCGGCAATGGTGAACAGGTCGAGCTCGCTGCCGTAGATGTTCCCCTCGGCCTGCACCGTCTCGCGCAGCCAGCTCAG
>JAICUO010000365.1 GCA_025935815.1 Streptosporangiaceae bacterium | reverse complement strand
GGGCGCGAGCAACTCCGCGTGCCGGTGCTTGTCCACCGTCGTCGCCTCGGCGAGTACGCGCGCGCCATCGTGCAACGCGACGGTGACCGCAGGCGTCGCGGTGTCAAGTCCGAGCAGCAGCACGGATAGTGAGGATATCCGGGTTGGGGGCTGACTGGGTTACTTAGGCAGCTGAGCGACGGCTTGCCTGGCGGCCTGGAGCGCGGCGGCCTTGAGCGTGTCCATCGAGACCGGGCCGTAGGTTCCCTTGCTCGTGGTCGCCTTGTTCAGGCCGTTCACCACGGCGGTGACGACGACGTTGTGGTACCGGGCGAAGACCGTCGCCTTGTAGCTGATCGTGCCGTTGCGGTTAAAGACCTGCGTCGCCGAGAAGGCCGCGTTCCCCAGCCCCGTGATGTCCGTGGTGGCCGCCACGGGCTGGCCGCTGTTGGCTGGCGGCTTTTGCATGGTCTGCAGGTCGGCGGCGTAGGAGTCGCTGGCCGCGAAGGTCGCGCTGCCGTTGCCGCTGGCCAGGCCGCTAGGCGAGAACGCGTTGATGTCCACCTCGATGACCCGGTAGGTCGGCGCCTTATCCAGCGTCCACGTGCACTGGCTGTCGGTTCCGCCGTTCAGCGGAGGGAACGCGACCGCGGGCTGCCCGCCGGGCAGGTACTGGCTCAGCGTGGCCGACGAGACCGCCTTGCAGGCGTCGGGGACCTTCTGGATCTCGCCGGGCAGGAAGGTCGTGACCAGCGAGCCGAAGCCGACCTTCCCCGACTTGCCCCCGGTGACGTTGACGACGAGCAGCACGATCGCCGCGACGGCGACCAGGGCCACGCCGCCGGTGATGTAGTAGAGGCGCTTGCGGGTGCCCGAGTCAGGCGGCGAGTCGGCGCCGCGCCGCCGCCAGCGCTCCGAGAACGCCTCCATGGGGTCATCGCTGATCTCGGCGTCCGACCCCGGGGATCCCGCTGGCCGTTGCGGTCGAGGCTGCTGAGCGCGCCGTGAGCGCCGGGAGGGCGCACCCGCGGGCGGTGCGGCCGAAGGCGGTGCGGCCGAAGGCGGTGCGGCTGGCAGCGGCGCCTGCGGGTCGTCGTACTCCGGCTGACCGCGGTACTGTTGGCCCTGGTGGCTCTGCTGTGTGTAGTCCTGCGGGGTGTAGTCCGGCTGCGGGGCGTACCGCTGGCCCCGCTGCCCGCTGTACTGGGCTGGCTGCCCGTACTCCGGCTGGCCCTGCTCGGCGTACCCCGGGGACTCCGCCGGGTCCGCCCACGGGCCCTGGCTGGCGGGGGCATCGGGGCCGGCGGGGGCGCTGTGCCGCCCGCGGCCGCCCGCCCCGGGCGTGCCGCGGTTGTCGGACTCGCTCAGCCGTCTATCGCGAATCGGTGCCAGGTCAGGGAACTCCAGCTCATCTTGCGGAACCTCGTTGCTGTGTCGTGCTCGGCGGCCTCGCGGCCGGTCAGGGAATGACCCGTGCTGAGTCACGGCATGCCTCCGGAAGGGTATTGCTCGGTGCGGGTGGCGCTTTCCATCAGTGCAGCTAGAACGTACAAACCGGAACTTGTACAGGCCGAACTATAGACGATCGCCCACTTCCGCGCGGGTCATCCTGATGTCCTGCCAACGCGGGCCTGTCCCTGTTATGCGCACCGTGCGCGGTTGGTCACTGAGGTCGGGCTCGCTGCGCTCATTCCCGGCCGGGTCTCGGCGCGTGATGGAAATCTCCAGCCGGTCCGGCGCCAGGCCCTCGGCCAGCCCCTCGCCCCATTCGACGACCGTCACCGCGTCCTCGACATCGGTGTCGAGGTCGAGGTCGTCCAGTTCCAGGGTGCTGCCGAGGCGGTAAGCGTCCACGTGCACGAGGGGCAGGCGGCTGGCGGAGGGCTCACGGCCAGCGGGGCCGGGCGCGGTCCCCGGGGGCAGCGGGGGGTGGACGCGGGCGATGACGAAGGTCGGCGAGGTCACCGGCCCGCGCACGCGCAGGCCGTCCCCGATGCCCTGGGTCAGGGTCGTCTTGCCGGCCCCGAGGGGGCCGCTGAGGATGACGATGTCGCCCGCGCGGAGCAGTCCGGCGAGCTCGCGGCCCAGATCGCGCATCCGGGCTGCGGTGCCGACCTCAATTTCCGCTTTCACTGGGCTGCTCCGTTCGTTCGGGGAACGCGAGCCCCGAGCCCGCAGACCAGGTCGTAGGAGATCGTGCCGAGCGCCTCGGCCCATTCCTGCGCGGTGGCCTCACCGTGGTCCCCCGGTCCCCACAGCACGACTTCCTCCCCCGCCGCCACTGGCTCGTCGCCGAAGTCGATGACGAACTGGTCCATGCACACCGTGCCGGCGATCGGCCACCGGCGGCCGCGCGCGAAGATGAGCGCGTGCCCCCGCGCGCCGCGCGGCACCCCGTCGGCATAACCCAGCGGCAGCAGGCCGAGCGTCGCCGCCGCGGCGGTGACATAGCGGTGGTTGTAGGACACCCCGGTGCCCGCGGGGACCCGCTTGACCTGAGCGAGCCGGGCGCGCAGCGTCATCGCGGGGCGCAGCCAGCCGGGCGCCCCGCCGGGGAGGGTCGACAGGCCGTAGATCCCGCCGCCGACGCGCACCATGTCATAGCGCGCCCGCGGCACCGTGATCACGGCGGCGGTATTGGCGATGTGCCGGACCTCAGGGGTCACGCCCGCCTTCTCGGCGTACTCGACCGCCTCCTGGAAAGCGATGAGCTGAGCGCTGACGGACGGGTTACCCGGCTCATCGGATGCCGCGAAGTGCGACCAGAGGCCCGCGACCGTGAGCTGGCCGCGGGCTTGGGCGTGCAGCGCCGCGTCAACGACCGAGGGCCACTCGGCGGCGGTCGCCCCGCCCCGGCTCAGCCCGGTGTCGGCCTTGAGGTGAACCCGGGCCTGCGTTCCGGCCCGCGTCGCCGCCGCCGCGATCCGCGCCACCATGTCGGGGGTGCTGGCAGCGAGGTCGATGCCGCCCGTGATCGCCGCGGCGTGGTCATCGGTGCCGATCGCCATCAGGCACAGCACGGGCGCGCCGATTCCCGCCGCGCGCAGTTCCAGTGCCTCCCTGACGTGGACCACGCCCAGCCAGGACGCCCCGCCGCGAAGCGCCGCGCGGGCCGACGGGACCGCTCCGTGCCCGTACCCGCCGGCCTTGACGACGGCCATGACCATGCCCGGCGTCACGCGCTCGCGGATGGCGGCGACGTTCGCGGTGATCGCGTCAAGGTCGACGAATGCTTCGGCGTGCATGATGTGACTTTACTGGGATCACGCGCCTGGGCATTCCGCATCCGCAGGCGCGGGGGAGCGTTATGGCGATGACCGCTACAGGCTGCGGAAGGCCAGCGAGATCGCGTGGACGACGTCGGAGGCGCCGAGCGGGGCCTCGCCGGCCAGGTCCTCCTCGCCCGGCAGGCCGGCTCCGGCGGCGGCCAGGCGAGCGGCCAGGCCGTGCAGGTAAGCGGCGGTGATCGCGGCCTGCGGGGGCAGCAGGCCCTGGGCGAGGAGCGCGCCGGCCAGCCCGGACAGGACATCGCCAGTCCCGGCGGTGGCCAGCCACGGGGTTCCGGTGACGTTGACGAGGACCGGGTCGCGCTCTCCGGGCTGGGCGACCACGGTGGTGGAACCCTTGAGGAGCACGCAGGCGCCGAACTTCCTGGCCGCCGCGCGGGCGTGCTCCAGCCGCCGGCGCTCTACCTCGCCCGGGTCGGCCCCGAGCAGCCGGCCGAGCTCGCCCGCGTGCGGGGTCAGCAGCGTCGGCGCGGAGCGCGGCAGCAACCCGGGGCGCAGCGACAGCAGGGTGAGCCCGTCCGCGTCGACCAGGACGGGCAGGCCGGTCCGCAGGATGCCCGCCAGCCGCTCGGCCGCCTCATCGGAGGTCCCCATCCCCGGCCCGGCCACCCACGCCTGCACGCGGCCCACAGAGGCGGGGAACTCCATCGGGACCGCGCTGGTGGATCCCGGCCCGCTGGCCGCCCGCCCGGGCGCGGCGGGACTGGTTGGCGTGATGATCACCTCGGGCCACTCCAGGCGCACCGCCTCCGCCGCGCGCTGGGCAGTAACCAGCCGGACCATCCCGGCCCCGCCGCGCACGGCGCCGCCCGTGGCCAGGACCGCGGCGCCGGTATAGCGGTCGCTGCCGGCCAGCAGCCCCACGACTCCCCGGCGGTACTTGTCAGACTCCGGGCCGGGCTTGGGGATGAGCGCGGAGATGTCGCCGGCTTGCGGGGCACTGGCATCCGGCAGGTCCAGGTGGGGGCCGAGCCCGATGTCGATGACCTCGACCACCCCGGCGTGCCGGGCGCCCGGGTCGATCAGCACGCCGGGCTTGCAGGCCCCGAACGTCACCGTCACGTCCGCCCGGACCGCGGGGCCTTCCACGGCGCCGGTGTCAGCGTCGATGCCACTGGGCAGGTCAACCGCGACGGTCACGCCGGTGGAGTTGGCCGCGTAGTGGGCGAGGGTCGCGTACGGCTCGCGCAGGCCGCCCTGGCCGCCGATGCCGAGCAGGCCGTCGATGATGAGGTCCGCGTGGCCGATGGCGTGCCGCACGTCGTGGCCGGGAGCGAAGCGGGCCATGCGGCCGATATCGGGCCGCGTGACGTCGTCGCCTTCCTCCTGGCGGATCGCGGCCGGCCCCGTCGGCTCAAAGTGCACGCGCGGTGTGTCCACCCGGGTGTCCGGGGCGCCGGGGGGCGCGGCGGGCGGGCGGGGTACTCGCGGCAGGTCCACGCGCGTGCCGGCCGTGGGCGGCGGGGGCTGTGTTGTCGGAGGCTGTGTTCTCGGCGGCGATGTGATCGGGAACGGGGCCGTGGGCGGCGGCGGGGGCGGCCCGAGCGCCGGCTGCAGGGACGTGGGCGGGGGCACGAGCGCCGCGGCGCTGGCCGCGCGGCTGGACGCCCCGGCCGCCCACGGGACGATGGCGATGACGCGGCCGCCCGCCGCGCGCAGCGCGTCCCGGCCGCCCTCATGAGCGCGGGATCCGGCGAGGACGGCGGTGACCGAGGCCCCGCGCCGGGCGAGTAGCGCGCCCGCGTACAGCGCGTCTCCCCCGTTGTCGCCGGTTCCCGCGAGCACGACGACCCGCGCCCCGTAGATCCGGCCGCCGCCCTGGGCGGTGCGCAGTACTCCCGCGCATAGCGATGCCAGGCCGGTCGCGGCCCGCCGCATGAGGGCGCCGGCGGGCACCTGAGCCATCAGGGCAGCCTCCGCCGCCCGAATCTTCGCAACCCCGTAGGCGTCTCGCACGGGTCCATCCTCCCTGTTCGGCCTGGGGAATACCCGCCAATCCCCCAGCCCCCTACCAGGTGCAGCCTCCGTCCGGGCATCCGGCTCCCCGGCGGGGCCCCGGGAAACCACTGAGGCTCCGCGCGGAAGACCGAGGTCGTAGTCTTCCGGCGCTCGCGGTGGCGGGACTAGAACCAGCCTAGTCCGGAGGCCTCGGGGTCGGTCGGCACGGATTCGGCGATCACTATCGCGGTGGCGATGCCGCCATCGTGGCTAAGGGATAGGTGCCAGGTGATGACGCCTGCCTTCTGGGCGGCGGCGGCTACGGTGCCGGTGACCTTCAGGGAGGGCTGGCCGTCGGGGCCGCTGACGACCTCGGCGTCGGTCCACAGCAGGCCGCGCGGCGCGCCGAGCGCCTTGGCGAGCGCTTCCTTGGCGGCGAAGCGAGCCGCCAGGGATCGGGCCGGCAGGCCGCGCTCGCGTTCGGTGAAGAGCCGTTCCGCGAGGGCCGGGGTACGGCGCAAAGCCCGGGAGAAACGCTCGATCTCGGCGACGTCGATGCCGACGCCGACGATCATCAGGCGTCGCCCGGCGGGGTGCTCGCTCCGGTCATGGCCTGGCGCACCACGGCCGCGAGATCGCTCGCCACGCGCTCGGCCACGTCGGCGGCGGCGGCCTCGACCATGACGCGGATGGCCGGCTCGGTGCCGCTCGGGCGAAGCAAGACCCGCCCGGCGTCGCCGAGCTTCACGCTGGCCGCCTCGACGGCGGTGTGCACGCTCGGGTCGGCCATGGCACGAGCCTTGTCACCACGCACGTTGATGAGCACCTGCGGGTAGCGCGTCATCATCTTCGCGGCCGCCGACAAGGGCGTGCCGGCTTGGTTGAGCGCGGCGAGCAGGTGCAATCCGGTGAGCACGCCATCCCCGGTGGTCGCGTGCCCCATCTGGATGATGTGCCCCGACTGCTCACCGCCGAGCATGTAGCCACCGTCGCGCATCGCCGCGTACACGTGCTTGTCACCGACCGGGGTCTGGATCACGGTGATGCCCGCCGTGCGCATGGCGTCGTGGAAGCCCAGGTTGGACATGACGGTCACGACGACGGCATCTCCGGTGAGTTGCTGGCGGGCCTTCAGGTCGGTCGCGAGGACCGTGAGGATCTGGTCGCCGTCGAGCGGCTCGCCGTCGGAATCGACGGCCAGGCAGCGATCGGCGTCGCCGTCGAAGGCGAGCCCGGCGTCGGCGCCGTGCTCGGCCACCGCCGCTTGCAGCACGTCCAGGTGAGTGGAGCCGACGCCGGCGTTGATGTTCAGGCCATCAGGGGCCGCGCCGATCGCGATGACCTCGGCGCCGGCCCGGCGCAGCGCGCGCGGCGCGATGCTGTAGGCGGCACCATGCGCGCAGTCGGCGACGATCCGCAGGCCCGCCAGCGGCGCGCGGCCGTCCGGCAACGGCGCCAGAGTGGACAGCAGGTGCTCGACGTAGGTCTCGTGCTCGGAGTACGCGTCGGTGACCCGGCCAAAGGCGTCATGCGGAACGGAATCGCCTCCGGGGGCGCGCAGCAACGCCTCGATCTCGTCCTCGATCTCATCGGCGAGCTTGACCCCGCCCCGGCCGAAGAACTTGATCCCGTTGTCTTGCGCCGGGTTGTGGCTGGCGGACAAGACCACGCCGAACTCGGCGCCAAGCGCCCCGATCAGGAACGCGACCCCGGGCGTGGGGATGACGCCGAGCCGGAGCACGTCGACGCCAGAGCTGGCCAGGCCAGCGACGACCGCCGCTTCCAGGAAATCGCCGGAGGCTCGCGAATCCCGGCCGATAACCGCGACCGGGCGGTTCCCGGGGGAACCCGCGTAATCGCGAGTGAGCACCGGGACCGCCGCTACGGCGAGGTCCATCGCCAGCCTGGCCGTCAGGTCCAGGCCAGCGACACCACGAACACCATCGGTACCAAAGAGCCGGCCCATATCGGGTCGCCGCCCAGGTCCTGGTCGCGCGCTAGCGCTTGGAGTACTGAGGGGCCTTACGGGCCTTCTTCAGCCCGTACTTCTTGCGCTCCTTCACCCGGGCGTCGCGGGTGAGGAAGCCAGCCTTCTTGAGGGACGGCCGGTTCTCCGGGTCAACCAGCGTGAGTGCCCGGGCCACGCCAAGCCGCAGCGCGCCGGCCTGGCCGGTGGTGCCGCCGCCGATGATGCGGGCGATCACGTCGAACTTGCCCTCGGCGCCCAGCGTCACGAACGGCTCGTTCACGATCTGCTGGTGCACCTTGTTGGGGAGGTACACCTCAAGCGTGCGGCCGTTGATCGTCCACTGGCCGGTGCCCGGGACGATGCGCACGCGGGCGACGGCTTCCTTGCGCCGGCCGGTGCCGGACGCGTGGCCGGTCACGACGGGCCGACGGGCAGCCCGTCCGGCCGGGGCCGCGTCAGCGGTCTCGGTGGTGTACTCGGACGGAGCTTCTTCCTCCAAGTCTTCTCCTCCGGCCTCGAACTGCTGCTCGGCGAAGTAGTCCGCGTCGTCCGAAGACGGTGTCTCGATGCCAGTGGGCTCGGCCACGTTGCTGTTCCTCACGCTTCCTGGGGCGCTACTGCGAAATCTGCCGGATCTCGTACGGCTGCGGCTGCTGGGCCTGGTGCGGGTGATCCGG
>JAICUO010000932.1 GCA_025935815.1 Streptosporangiaceae bacterium | reverse complement strand
TTCCTGGTTTAGGGTCGGGGAGAGCGGGTGCGTACGCGGTCCGGGGCGCCGAAGGCGGCCAGCTTGAGGGTGGACTGCATTGACAGGTAGGCCTGCTTGGGGTTGAGGTTGACGTCGTAGATCGTCGCGAACCCCTCGCCGGTGAAGAAGCCCGGCACCCACGAGTCCGCGTCGGTGAAGCCCCAGACGGTGAACGAGATGAGCTCGGGGTGGGCGAGGGAGGCCTTGAGCATCTCATCCATCTCGAACGGCTGCGCGAAGTTCTCCAGGCCGTTCGTCGGGACCTGGTCCGTCGCGTTGTTCACGAAGGTACGGACGTCGGCCTCGGTGATCGCGACCTTCAGGCCCAGGCTGGCGTACTTGCCGATGTCGTCAGAAAGCCGCTGCGGACTCCAGCCGAACTGGGTGTCCAGGTGGCCCTGGATGCCGATTCCGTGGATGGGCACGCCCTTTTGCAGCAGCCCCTGCGCGAGGTTGAAGGCAGCCTGGAACTTGGCGTTCGAACCGTCCTCGCCGCCGATGTTGTAGTCGTTGTAGAAGAGCAGCGCGTGCGGGTCGGCCTGGTGCGCCCACCGGAACGCACGCTCGATGACGTCCGGGCCGGCGTTCTTGATCCAGAAGTCGTTCGGGTTAACCCCGGACGGGTTGCTGTCGGTGAGGAACTCGTTGCAGACGTCCCACTGCCAGATCTTGCCGCGGTAACGCCCGGCCTCGGTGAAGATGTGCGCCTCGAGCAGGTCCAGCAGCTGGGTCTGGTTGATGCTGCCGTTTGCCACGCCAGTGGTCAGGAAGTTTGGGAGCTGGTTGTGCCAGCAGAAGGTGTGCCCCCGGATGAGCTGGTCGTTAGCCTTGGCGAAGGCGACGAGGTTGTCCGCCCCCGACCAGTCGAAGACTCCCTGGGTGGGCTCAACGACCTGCCACTTCATCTCGTTACCGGGAGTCACCACGCTGAACTGGCTCGCCGCGACGGCCGCCCAGGCGGGGGTGTTGATGTCTTGCGGGATGATCGCCGTGCCGATCCGCAGTCCCACTTTTCCTGCAAGCTCGCGAAGCGAGTTGGGATCCCGGTGGCCATGACTGGCCCCCAGCGCCGCCGCCGACGCGGTGCCGGCACCACCGAGGACCCCGGCCGCACCGACTGCGCCAGCCGCCCCCGCCGCCGTTAGGACACTACGGCGTCTCACGTCCATCTGATCGCCTCCCATATCCGACCGCCACTGCCGCTCCTGTGCGAAAGTTTCGGAAACGAATTTGTTGGATGAGCGAAACCTAAGCTCGCCAAAAGTGCATGTCAATAGCCCTTCTAGCGATCTAGCGCCATTTTGTGTGAAGTATGGTACCTAATGCGTCGTATGTGACCATAGCGTCGTCGAAAGTTTTTCGAAAGTCATGCTATTCAACAGCCCGGCGGAGCCCCGTTCCGCCCACCTGAGGACCAGCCAAGCGGCCGCTCAGCGCGACCTCAGCAGGCCTACGGAGGCTGTCGCTGCCTCGCGTAACCCCTCAGGCAACAGGCGTCGCTGTCGTAGCTCTGACCCCAGCCGAATGGCTACACCGGGTCGGGGGCCTGGGGCTGGTTTATGTCCCCCAGGAAGCAGTCTCATCGCGAAGGGCGGCGTACCGCGCGCGGACCTCGGGGACTGCTTCCGCCTCGTAGGTCAGGGCCGGGTGGGCGGGCCACTGCGGGGGACGCGGCGATCCCGCGAGCGCCCAGGCGGCCTGGCGGGCCGCGCCCAGGGCGACGTACTCGGCGGGATCGGGGACCGTGACGGGCAGGCCGAAGATCGCGGGCGCGAGCGCCCTGATGGCCGGTGACTGGGCGGCGCCGCCAATCAGCAGGATCCGCCGGGCCGCCACCCCGCTGACCTCGCCCACGTAGTCGATGGCGTCGGCCAGCGAGCACAGCACCGCCTCGACCGCGGCGCGCGCGAGGTTTTCTGGTGTCGTGTTGTGGCTGGTGAGGCCGCGCAGGACGCCGTTGGCGGCGGGCCGGTTGGGTGTCCGCTCGCCATCCAGGTACGGCAGGAACACCAGCCCGCCCGCCCCCGCCGCCGCCGCCAGCGCGAGCGAGGAAAGGCGCTCCACGTCCGCGCCGAGCATCCGCGCGGTGACGTCCAGCACGCGGGCCGCGTTCAGCGTGGCCACCAGCGGCAGGAAGTGCCCGGTCGCGTCGGCGAAGCCGGACACCGCCCCGGAGGCGTCCGCCGACGGCTTGTGGCTGACCAGATAGGCCGTCCCCG
>JAICUO010000470.1 GCA_025935815.1 Streptosporangiaceae bacterium | reverse complement strand
GTACCGCACCGAGATCGGGATCCGCGGCGGGCGGCCGGGCGCGCTCGCCGAGCGGCACGCGGAGCCCGCGACCGCGCGGCGCGAGCTGCCCGATCAGGTCGACGACACGCGGGGCGCCCTGGCCGAGCCGGGCGGGAACGCGCTGCGCGCGGTCCGGGCCGCGCGGCTGCGCCCCGGCGACCGGGTGCTCATCCTCGGCCCCGGCACCATCGGCGTGCTCGCGGCGATGTTCGCCCGGGCCACCGGGGCTGAGGTGCACCTGATGGGCCGCCCGGACCGGTCGCTGCCGTTCGCCGGCTCCCTGGGCTTCGACGGGGTCTGGACGGCCACCACCCTGCCGCCGCTGCCCTGGGACGCCGTCATCGACGCCTCCAACGCCGCGCAGCTTCCGGCGAAGGCGGTGGAGCTGGTGGAGCCGGGCAAGCGGGTCGTCTACATCGGCCTGGCCGGGAGCCCGAGCCTGGTCGACACGCGCGCCCTCACGCTCAAGGACGTCACCGCGACCGGCATCCTCAGCGGGTCACCCGGCCTGGCCGCGGCGATCGAGTCGTACGCGCGCGGCGAGGTCAACCCCGCGCCCCTGGTCGCCGCGACGATCGCGCTGGACGACCTCGCGCCGGTCCTGGGCGGCCAGCTCCCGGCCGGCGCCGGGCCGGGCCCGAAGGTGCACATCGCGATCTAGCGATCGCATCGTCTGAGTTTCCGCATAACGAGCCGGCGCTGGCTGGTGACCACCCGGTCCCGGCTTAAGGTGGTAGTCATAGTGAGGCTATTCGGAGCCGTGCCTGGAAGGCGCCGATAACCATTCGGTTTCGGGGCGTCAGCGGGAGGTCGCGGCATGACGCTGGTGCTGATTGGCCTGGTCGGCGGGATCATCACGGGCTTGTCCCCCTGTGTCCTGCCGGTCCTTCCGGTGGTCTTGCTCGGCGGCGGCAGCGCGGGGCAGGACGCGGAGCTGGCCCGGCGGCGGCCCTATCTCGTCGTCGGCGGGCTGACGCTGAGCTTCGCGCTCTTCACGCTGTTCGGCACCCTGCTGCTCGGCAGCCTGCACCTGCCCGCGGACGCCATCCGCTGGCTCGGGCTGTCCCTGCTGGTGCTGGTCGGGCTGGGACTGCTGGTGCCGGCGCTGGGCCACCTGGTCGAGCGGCCGTTCTACCGGTTCCCGCAGCGCGGCGTCGGCGCCGACCGCAACGGCTTCATCCTCGGGATCGCCCTCGGGGCGGTCTTCGTGCCGTGCGCGGGACCGGTGCTGGCCGCCATCACCGTCGCCGGCGCCAGCGGCCGCATCGGCTGGCCCACGATCGGCCTGACCCTCGGCTTCGCCGTCGGCACCGCGATCCCGCTGCTGGCCTTCGCGCTGGCCGGCCGGGGCATGTCCCGCAGGATCGGAGCCTACCGGCGCCACCAGCGGGCCTTCCGCGCGGTCAGCGGCGCCGCCGTCATCGCCTTGGCCGTCGCGCTGACCTTCAACCTCTCCGACATCGTCCAGCGGGACATCCCGAACTACACCCAGTCCCTGGCCAACTCCCTGGAAAAGGGGGCCGCGTCGGCCGTCGCCCCGGGTGGCGGGGGTGCTGGCGGGGGCGGCCCCAACGCCGCCGCGCTGGCCGCCTGCCAGCAGGCGGCCCTGTCCGGCGGCTCCGGGCTTGAGCAGTGCGGCCCGGCGCCGGCGTTCAGCGGCATCCAGCAGTGGCTGAACACCGCCGACGGCAAGCCCCTGACCATGGCCGCGCTGCGCGGCAAGGTCGTCCTCGTCGACTTCTGGGCCTACTCGTGCATCAACTGCCAGCGCGAGCTCCCGCACGCGCAGGCCTGGGCGCGGGATTACGCGTCCGCCGGGCTGGAGGTCGTCGGCGTGCACACTCCCGAGTACGCCTTCGAGCACGTGCCGTCCAACGTCGCCGCCGGGGCGCGCCGGCTCGGCCTCACCTTCCCGGTCGCGCTCGACAACGCCTTCGGCACCTGGAACGCCTACGAGAACCAGTCCTGGCCGGCGGCCTACCTCATCGACGCCACCGGCCAGATCCGGCACGTCTCCATCGGGGAGGGCGACTACCCCGGCGAGGAGCGGCTCATCCGCCAGTTGCTCACCGCCGCGCACCCCGGGATCGCCCTGCCATCGGCGACCGACATCCCCGACACCACCCCCAGCGACCCCGCGCAGACCCCGGAGACCTACCTCGGCGCCGAGCGCCAGCAAGGGTTCGACGGCCCGAGCTACGCCACTGGCCAGTTCACGGCGCCCGCTTCCCTCCCGCTGAATTCCTTCGCCCTGGCCGGCGCGTGGACCATCGGCCAGGAGTCGATCACCGCGGGCAACGGGGCCGTGATCACGCTCGCCTTCCACGCCGCGAACGTGTACCTCGACGTCGGCGGCGCCGGCACGCTCACCGTCTCCACGGGCGGGGCGACCAAGGTCATCCGGGTCTCGGGCGCCCCCGACATCTACACCGTCGCCGCCGAGCAGCCCGCCCGGGACGCCGTGGTGGCCATCAGGCTCTCACCGGGCCTGGCGGCCTACTCCTTCACCTTCGGGTGACCCCCGCCACGGGACGCTACCGAGGTCAAGCGGGCCACATAACGGAGCGAGGCCGGCTGCGAGGTGACCAGGATGAGCGATCCGTCGCAGGCCGGCGGCCCGCTAAGGACATCGCGTCGCTGCGGGTAGCGGTCGACGCGCGGGCTGTCCCAGGTGCCCGCCTGGGCAAGCTCATGCCGCTAGAGTTAGCGGCGTCTGAGGGGGCGCCGCTGCTGGAGGTGCGATCATGGTCGCGGACGAGCAGGCCGCCACCGCTGATGCCCGGCTCGAGGCCGGACGGCCGCGCCGCTGGCGGCGCCGCCCGGGCCGGCCGGGCAGGCGCACGGTGCTCGCGGGCGCGGCGCTGGTGCTGGCGGTCGCGGTGGTGTACTGCTGCGCGCTGCGGGAGGCGAGCGCGGTAACCACGGAGTCGGACGCGGCTTCGTTCGCCCTGCAGGGGTGGGCGATGACGCACGGGAACCCGCTGCTGCAGGGCTGGCGGCTCGCTGACGTCTCCGCCTACACGGTAGACCTGCCCGTGTACGCGGTCGGCGTGCTGGTCGCGGGCCTGCGGCCGGCCGTGGTCCCGGTCTGCGCGGCCGCGGTCTTCACGATCTTGGTCGTGCTGGCCGCCCTGGCCGCCCGTGGCCGGTCCCGGGGCCTGGCCGGCGCCCTGGCGGTGGCGCTGACCGTCGCGATCATGGCCGGGCCGGTCGCGGCCGCCGCGGGCGTGCTGCTGGCCATGCCCGACCACACCGGGACGGCGGTCGTGCCGCTGGTCCTGGCGCTGGTCATCGACCGGGCCAGGCCCGGCTGGCGGGCGGCGGCACTGGTCGGCGTGGTCCTGGCGTGGGGGCTGGTCGCGGACGCCCTGGTGCTGCTCATCGGGGTGGTGCCCGTCGTCGTGGTGTGCCTGGCGCGCGCCCTGCGCGCCAGTGTCAGCCAGCACCGCGCGGTGCGGTCGGAGGCGGTGCGATCGGAGGCGGTGCGATCGGAGGCGGTGCGATCGGAGGCGGTGCGATCGGAGCTGTACCTCGCCGCCGGCGCAGCGGCCTCGGTCGTTTTGTACGCGCTGGTGAAGGCGGTGATCCGGCTCGCTGGCGGCTGGGAGCTGGACGGGTACGGGCACCAGTTCGTCCACGGCCGGGACCTGGCCGGCAACGTCGGCGGGACGCTCCAGGTCGTGCTCAACCTGTTCAGCGCGAGCCCCTTCGGCCGACCGGCCGCTGGCGCCGGGCTCATCCTCATCGCCATCCACCTGGCCTTGTTCTGCCTGGTCGCCATCGCGGGCTGGATAGCGCTCCGGCGGCTGCTGTGGACCGGCGACCTGGTCGCGGTGCTGCTGGCCGCGGGGATCGTCGCGAACCTGGCCGCCTACACCGTGCTGTACCTGACCGGGCCGGGCAACGGCCAGGATGTCGCGCCGGCCTTCGGGATGGGGGCGGCGCTGGCGGGCCGGGTGCTCGGCGGCCCGCTGGCCGGCGCCTGGCACGACCGGCCCCGCCGGGACCCGGTCACGCGCGAACGCGGCCCGCGGCAGGCCGCCAGCGGGCCGCGGGCGTGGCCGCTGCTGGCGGCGTGGGCGGCCATCGTGGTCGCCGTCAGCGTGCCGCCGCTGGTGACGGCACGGCCCGTGGCACCCGACAACGCCGCGCTGGCGACGTGGCTGGAAGCCCACGGGCTGCACTCCGGCATCGCGCATTACTGGCAGGCCAACAGCATCACGCTCGACACGCGGGGCGCGATCGCGATCCGCGACGTCTGGGACTACGGCCCCAGCGGCGGGATACGGGGCTACCCGTGGGAGGAGGACACCAGCCTGCTGGACCCGCGGCACAACTACGCCAACTTCGTCATCGCCGCCGCCCACTCGGGCCTGACCACCCCGGCGATCGAGCGGCGGTTCGGCCCCCCGGCGCGCGTGTTCCAAGTCGGCACGTTCACGGTCGTGGTCTACGACCGGAACCTGCTGCCCGACCTGGCCGGCCTCCCGGCGCCGTGGCCATCCCGCGTGGGCCTGTAGCCCCGGAAGGGATCAGCCCAGGTCGCAGGGGAGGTGCTTGATGCCGTTGATGAAGCTGGACAGCAGGTAGTCCGGCTCGCCGGCCGCGCGGATGTTCGGCACGCGGGTCAGCAGCTCGCGCCAGACGGCGGCGATCTCGCGGCGGGCCAGGTGGGCGCCGAGGCAGAAGTGCGGTCCGGCGGCGCCGAAGCCGACGTGCGGGTTGGGCGAGCGGGTGATGTCGAAGCGGTCCGGATCGGTGAAGACGGACTCGTCCCGGTTGGCGGCCTGGTAGAACAGCAAGACCTTGTCGCCCTTGGCGTAGGCGTTGCCGTTCATCACCGTGTCCTGGGTCAGCGTGCGCCGCATCCAGATGACGGGTGAGGTGTAGCGGACGATCTCCTCGACGGCCGGGCCGATCCGCGCCGCCAGGTCCGCCAGCAGCAACTGCCGCTGGTCCGGGTTCTCGGTGAGCAGGACCAGGGCGTGCGAGATCGCGTTGCGGGTGGTCTCGTTGCCGGCGACCACCAGCAGGATGAAGAACGAGGCCAGCTCGGCCGGGGTAAGCTGCTCGCCGTCGATGTTGGCCGAGACCAGGGCGGAGACCAGGTCGTCGGCGGGGCTGGCCATCCGCTCCTCGGCCAGCGCGGTGACCAGGCCGCCGAGCTCGAACCCGGCGTTGAGGATCTGGGTCTGCGCCTCGACGATGTTCTCGCTGATGAACTCCGGGTCGGCGCCGGACAAGATGATGTTGGTGTTGCGGAACACCATGGCGTAGTGCTCGTCGCCGATGCCCATCATGTCGCAGATGATCTTGAGGGGCAGCCGGGCGGCCACCTGCTGCACGAAGTCGCAGGGGCCGACCTCCAGCAGGTCGTCCACGATGACGGCGGCGGTCCGCTGCACGTTCTCCTCGAACTTCTTGATCATCTTCGGGGTGAACCCGCGGGAGACGATCCGCCGGAGCCGGGCGTGCCGGGGGTCGTCCATGCTGATCATCGAGCCGAAGTACTCGTTGAACTCGGCCGGCAGGTCGAAGATGCTGGTCGCCCCGGAGGCCGACGAGAACACGCCGGGGTTGCGGCTGGCCTCGGACACGTCCGCGTGCCGGACCAGCGCGTAGTAGCCGCGTTCCTCCGTCCCGAAGGGGTTCTCCCCGGGGTCCATGAACGCTGGCGGCGACATCGCCCGCAGCCGCGCGTAGGCGGCGGCCCGCGCGGCGGGAGGCTGCGCCCAGAAATCGTTCTGGGACATGTCAAGCTCACCGGTCAGGGGAGAAGGATGCACATCGGCCACCGAGGACCGCCCTCCTGGGGAGAAGATTCCGTGTGCCTCCCATGGTGCCGCCCCGCGCAAAGGGCCACAAGCCTCCCAGCCGGTTCTGTTACCGACGGGTAGGGCCAGCGCCTCCGGCGGAGACTGCCACCGGGGCTCAGCTCAGCCAGGCCACGATCCCGTTACGGCCCGGCGAGGACCTTACTCGCGAACTCTGGTGACCAGGGTGAGGTAATGGCCGGCGTGGAATAAATCGGGCGGTGGCGGGTAGCTGAGGCCCGTGGCTAGAGCGAGATCGGTAGCGGGGTATGGCATCCCCGGAATTGTGTGGTTCTTCATCTGGCTGGTGGTCGTCATCCTGGCCATCTGCCTCCTGGCGTTCATCGTGCACTGGGCCGGCGGCGCTTTGCTGAACCTGCGGCTCGGGCATTTCGTGCTGAACGTCGGCTTCACGTAATCGGCAGCAACTCAGGTCATGTCGGGCGCGCCCGGAACGGGCGCGGCCGGCAGGGGTTTGTTTGG
>JAICUO010000074.1 GCA_025935815.1 Streptosporangiaceae bacterium | reverse complement strand
CGTCAGCGGCGTCGTCAAGCGAAGGGGCGGCCTCGTCGAGCTCAGCGTCACCATCGGCCGTGCTGGCCGAATCGGTGCTGGCCGAATCGGTGCTAGCCGGATCCACGGCGTCGTCATCATCGAAACCAGGAGTCTCGTCAGTCACGTCGGCTGCCTCCCCATCCACTGCGCTGGTAGCCCGGTACTCATCCACGTGCAGTCGGGACTCGGACACGGTTACTCACTCTCTATCTATGCTCAGTGATCATGGTGCCACGCGCAGCACGCGTGGTGCGCACGCGACGCGCGAAGCTGGCCGGGCGCGCGATGCCTAACCCCGCGACGCGCGCTTCGGAACTACCGCTGGCAGCTCAGCCGAAGATCACGAACATCAGCTTCGTGAAGCCGTAATCCAGGGCCGTCACAAGGGCGGTCATGATGATCACGAACACGAGCGCGACGGCGGTGTAAGTCCCGAGTTCCCTGCGGGTGGGCCAGATCACCTTCCGGAGTTCCGCCGCCACCTGCCGGACGAAGACGGCGGGCGTTGTCCGCTCCCGCCTGTCGGCACGCCCGGACCCACTCCGTCGCTCGGCGCTCTGGCCTGTCTGGGTTGCCAATGTCCTCACCTGTGCAGCACTTAACGGACCACCTCGCACGGGCCGGCTGGACCACGCTGGTCCAGACAGTCAGCGCTGGCAGGGCAGGAGGGACTCGAACCCCCAACCGCCGGTTTTGGAGACCGGGACTCTACCAATTGAGCTACTGCCCTACGGATTGCAATCACCAGAGTGTACCTAGGACGCGACCCTTCCGCGTAACCATACCGTGAGACGGGGATCACCGCGACCCGGCGACCACCGCGCCCACGGTGGGACACGGCTGGATACGCGGGGCGGGATACGTCGCCACCAGCGGCTCGACGGATATCAATGCGACGGCCGGCCATGGGGGATGACACCATGGGGGGCATGCCAACCAGGAGAATTTCGGCCCGCGTGTCCGCCATCTCTGAATCCGCGACCCTGGCCGTAGACGCGAAGGCCAAGGCGCTGAAGGCGGCTGGCCGGCCGGTGATCGGGTTCGGCGCCGGCGAGCCCGACTTCCCAACGCCCGGTTATATCGTCGAGGCCGCGCAGCGCGCCGCGGCCGAGCCCAGGTTCCACAAGTACACCCCGGCCGGGGGCCTGCCCGAATTGAAGCAGGCGATAGCCGACAAGACGCTCCGGGATTCTGGATACAAGGTCACCGCCGACCAGGTGCTCGTCACCAACGGCGGCAAGCAAGCCGTTTATCAGACGTTCGCGACGCTGCTCGACGAGGGCGATGAGGCGCTCTTGCCGGCCCCGTACTGGACCACTTACCCCGAGGCGATCGCGCTGGCGGGCGGCCAGACCGTCCCGGTCCTCACCGACGAGACCAGCGGTTACCTGGCGACCGTCGACCAGCTGGAGGCGGCCCGCACGGACAAGACCAAGCTGCTGGTCTTCGTGTCGCCGTCCAACCCGACCGGCGCGGTGTACCCGCCGGAGCAGGTCAAGGCGATCGGCGAGTGGGCCAACGAGCACGGCATCTGGGTGGTGACCGACGAGATCTACGAGCACCTGGTCTACGGAGACGCCAAGTTCTCCTCGATCCCGGTGCAGACGCCGGAAATCGCCGACCGGTGCGTCGTGCTCAACGGCGTCGCGAAGACCTACGCGATGACCGGCTGGCGGGTGGGCTGGATGATCGGCCCGAAGGACGTGATCAAGGCGGCGACCAACCTGCAAAGCCACGCCACGTCCAATGTGGCGAATGTCTCACAGGTCGCCGCGCTGGCAGCCGTTTCCGGCGACCTGTCGGCTGTCGAGGGGATGAGGAAGGCATTTGACCGGCGCCGGCAGACGATCGTCCGGATGCTCAACGAGATCCCCGGCGTCACCTGCCCCGTGCCAGAGGGTGCGTTCTACGCCTATCCGAGCGTCAAGGGCGTCCTCGGCAAGGAGATCCGCGGCCAGCGCCCGCAGGCCTCCTCCGAGCTCGCCGCCGTGATCCTCGAGCACGCCGAGGTCGCGGTCGTTCCCGGGGAGGCGTTCGGCACGCCGGGCTACTTCCGCTTGTCCTACGCGATGAGCGACGCCGACATGGAGGAGGGCGTCGCGCGCATCGGCAAGCTCCTCGCCGACGCTAAGTAACTGCCAAACGGAGTTACCCTCCGGTAAAGTGGGTAGATGTCAGCCCTGGAAGCCCTTGAGCGCCCGCCAGGCCAGGCCGCGCAGTCCTCAGCGACGGGAAGCGGCACGGGCCTGGCGGCGCTTCCCAAAGCGCACTTGCACTTGCACCTGACCGGCGCGATGCGGCACGCCACGATGGTGGAGCTGGCGAAGCGGCACAAGGTGAGCCTGCCGCCGGCGCTGACGCAGGAGTGGCCACCGCAGCTATCGACCGCCGACGAGCGCGGCTGGTTCCGCTTTCAGCGGCTCTACGACACCGCCCGCTCGGTCCTGAAGACCCACGATGACCTGTACCGCCTCGTGCGGGAGATAGCCGAGGACGAGCGGGCCGAAGGCTCGGGCTGGCTGGAACTCCAGGCCGACCCCTCGGGTTACGCGACCATCTACGGCGGGATCACCGCGTTCACCGAGCTGCTGCTGGACGCGGCCAGGAAGGCGGAAAACGCCACCGGCGTCGGGATCGGCATCATCATCGCCGCCAACCGGACCCGGCACCCGCTGGATGCCCGCACGCTGGCGCGGCTGGCCGCCCAGTACATCGGCCGGGGCATCATCGGCTTCGGGCTGTCCAACGACGAGCGGCGCGGCCCGGCGAATGAGTTCGAGCAGGCGTTCCGCATCGCGGAGCGGGCGGGCCTGCTGCTGGCGCCGCACGCGGGCGAGCTCGCCGGCCCGGCGAGCGTGGCGGCGAGCCTCGACGCGCTGCACGCCAACCGGATCGGCCACGGCGTGCGCTCCGTCGAGGATCCCGCCCTTGTCGAGCGCCTGGCCGCCGGGGGCGTCACCTTGGAGGTCTGCCCGGCCTCCAACGTCGCGCTGGGCGTGGCCCCGGCGGCGACCGCGGTCCCCGTTCGTACCTTGTTCGAGGCCGGCGTGGGCATCGCGCTCGGCGCGGATGACCCGCTATTGTTCGGTCCCCGCCTGGTCAGCCAGTACGAGATCGCCCGCGATGTCCACGGCTTCAGGCCGGCCGAGCTCGCCGCGCTGGCCCGCATGTCCGTGCGCGGATCCGCCGCCCCGGAGCCACTGCGGGCCCACCTCCTGGACGGCATCAACGCCTGGGAGGCCGCGAACTTACCCCGAGCCGGCCCCTCAGCGTTGCCCCTTCGCGGAGCAATTCAGGGTGCACTTGGCTAGAGGGTGACGCCGACCAGGATGGGCTCGGGCTCCAGGGTTACGCCGAAGGCCGCGCGGACGCCTTCGATGATTTCGCGGGCCAGGGCGAGCAGGTCGGCGGCAGTGGCGTTGCCCGCGTTGACGAGGGCGAGCGTGTGCTTGGTGGAGACGTGGGCAGGCCCGGGCGTCCCGTAGCCCTTGGTGAAGCCGGACCGCTCGATGAGCCAGGCGGCGGGCACTTTGACGAGGCCGCTGCCCTGCTCGAACCTCGGCACCGGGCCTATCCCCCGGGCCTGGGCGACTGCCTCCAGGTGGGCCAGCTGGTCAGCGCCGAGGACCGGGTTGGTGAAGAACGATCCGGCACTGCGGCTGTCGGGGTCATCGGGGCTGATGACCATTCCCTTGCGGCCGCGGATCGTCAGGACCGCCGCCCGCGCGTCGGCGCAGGGCACCTGGTCACCGATCTCGGCGCCGAGCTCCCGGGCCAGCTCGGCGTACCGAACGGGCCGGGACAGCTTCCCGTCATGGAGGCCGAACGTCACGGCGAGGACTACGTACCGGGAGCCGTGGCCGCTGGGGTGGGGGGCCTGCTTGAACATGCTGGTGCGGTAGGCGAACTGGCACTGGGGAGCGGAGAGGTCGCTGACGGTTCCGGCCTGGCGGTCCAGGACGCGGACGCCAGTGATGACCTCGGCGACTTCCTGGCCGTAGGCGCCGACGTTCTGGATGGGGGTCGCGCCGGCGCGGCCGGGGATGCCGGACAGGCACTCCAGGCCCGCGAGCCCGTCGGCGACGGTGGCGGCGACAACGTCGTCCCAGCCCTCCCCGGCGGCGACGGCCACCTCGACGAGGCCGGGGCCACTGTGGCGGGTGACGCTGTCGCCGCTGACCCGGTCGTAGGTGACGCCCCGGGTGGCGACGTGGACGACGGTGCCGGGGAAGCCCGCGTCGCCGACGACCAGGTTGCTGCCCCCGCCCAGGATCAGGGCGGGATCGCCGTCCTCGTCGGCGGCGCGGACGGCGCTGATCAGCTCATCGTCGGTGGTAGCGGTGACGAACGACTTCGCCGGGCCGCCGAGGCCGAGGGTGGTGAACTGCGACAGCAGCATCATGGCGCCTAGGGGAGGCGGACCACCGCGTGCGAGCGGCTGAGGACCTTCTCGTCGCCGGCGCGGGCGGTCAGGTCGACCTCGACCTTGCCGTCACCGAGCTTTCCGGCGACGGTGCCGCGGATCTCGACGGTCGCGCCCTCATCGTCGTCGGGGACCGGGACCATCTTGGAGAACCGGACGCCGAGCTCGACGACCGCGCCCGGGTCGCCGTTGGCCCACTCGGTAACGAAGTTGCCCGCCTGCGCCATGGTCAGCATGCCGTGCGAGATGACGTTCGGCAGGCCGACCTCGCGGGCGACGCGCTCGTTCCAGTGGATGACGTTGAAGTCCCCCGAGGCCCCGGCGTACTTCACCAGGCTGAGCCGCCTGAGCTGGTAGCTGCGCGGCGGGATCTGGGTGCCGACCTCGACCTCGTCGTACCGGACGGGGGGTACGGGAGGGTACTCCGTTCGTCCCCCCGGGAGATCACTGGTCATGGCGCTACTTCCCGCGCTCGACGATGACGGACTTGGCGGTGCACACGTGCTCGCCGTCCACCGTGGAGATGTCGGTGGTCGTGGTCATCATGGACATGGCGCCGAGGGCCCGGATCGAGTCGATCGTGGATGTCGCGACCACGACGTCGCCGGCGTGCAGGGGCCGGGCATGGGTGAACTGCTGCTCGCCGTGCACGACCATCGAGTAGTCCAGCCCTAGCCCCGGGTCCGCCTGGATGACCTTCGTGCTGGCCATGCTGATGATGATCGCGAACGTGGGCGGCGCGATCACGTCCGGGTACCCGGCCTTGACGGCGGCTTCCCGGTCCCGGCACAGCGGGCTGACGTCGCCGATCGCGGCGGCGAACTCGGCGATCTTGACCCGGCTTACCTCGTAGGGCTCGCCGGGGCCGTAGACCCGCCCGACGTACTCAGGGTTGAGCGCCACGTTCGGAGCGCTGCCGCGGCTAGCGGGTCTCGCGGTGCGCGGTGTGCTGCCGGCAGTTCGGGCAGTACTTCTTCAGCTCCATGCGGTCCGGGTCGTTGCGCCGGTTCTTCTTGGTGATGTAGTTGCGGTGCTTGCACTCCTGGCAAGCCAGCGTGATCTTGGGCCGGACGTCGGTGGCAGCCACGATGGAGTGCCTTTCTACACGGTGAGACGGTCAGGGAAAGTAAGGCTCGGTAGCGGAGACCGGACTTGAACCGGTGACACAGCGATTATGAGCCGCTTGCTCTGCCGACTGAGCTACTCCGCCATGAAGGAACTACGTAAGAGTACCCGATCGGCGCCGCGCTCGTGTCCGGCGGCCTGCCCGCCATGTCTCAGGGGGGCAGGCCGCCTCAGGGGTGTCCCAGGCGGCGCGTCAAGGCGCGGTGGCGGTGGCGAGGACGCGGTGGATCAGGTCGAAGTGGTCCAGCGAGCGGGCGGCCTCGGCGCGGAAGGACTGCAGCGCGGGGTCATCGCCGGGGTCGATGGCGATGGCCGCTTCCCACAGGGCGCGCTCGCGGTCGCGCCAGGCGGGCTGGTCGGCGACCGCGATGCCGGTGAAGCCCGCGCCCGCGAGGCCGGCGGCCAAGTCGACATGGCGCAGCCGGGGCGACAGGCGCTCGTCGCCGGGGGTAACCGGCTCCCAGCAGGTGAGCACGACCCGCCCGCCGGGCTTGAGGACCCGGCGGATCTCGCGGTAGGCGTCGGCCGGGTGGTCGGGGAACTGGATGGAGTCGGTGCACAGCACGGCGTCGGCGGACGCGTCGGGCAGGCCGGAGGCGGTCAGCTCGCCGACGTGGAAGGAGGCTCCGGGGACGCCGAGCCGGTCCGCCTGCTCGCGCGCCTCGGCGAGCGCGCGGGCGGAGAAGTCGACGCCGATGAGCGTGGCGCCCGCCTCCCTGGCGACGGTCAGCCCGTAGCCGGCGCGCCCGCAGGCGAGGTCGAGCAGGGTGTCGCCGGGGCGCAGCCGCAAGGCGGCGAGCAACCCCGCGATGGCGTCGCCGGGGACCACGCCGGCGCTGAGATCGGCTGGCAACCCCATGAGCCGGTTGGTGATCTCAGCGACGGTCGGCGTGGCGGCCTTGTCGGCGTACCACTCATCGAAGTACCCGGCGGACAGTGGCTCGGGAGGCATCCGCCCACCCTAGCTAATCCCGCCACGGCATGAGGATCGCGGAGTTGTCGTTGCGGACCACGATCGTGCGGGGGTTGGCGGCGGCGACCGCGGAGATCAGGGCGCGGCGCCGTAGAGCAGAACTTAATTTATAACGTGAAATTAGAGGGCAGGCCTCGTGTCGTCATGAGTTGCTCTGTGAATTATGTGACTTAAGGTGCCGAAGATGCTAAAGCTGTCAGATTTCGCTGAGTGATGCTGTTGAAGTAATCCACAACAATCGACAGGGACGTAAGCTTTGAGCCCTTGACGCCCTCCGGCGACGGCGCTAATTTCACGCTATAAATTAAGCTTTGACGTCGAGGGAGACTGTCATGGCGGCCTTCGCGCGCGCCCAGAAATCGCCCACCCACCGCTGGCGCGTTATCAGCGCCCTGATGGCCGGCCTGGCCTTCGCCCTCATGATCACCGTGAGCACGGCCGGCCAGGCTCACGCGGCTACCCTGCTGTCCCAGGGCCACCCGACGACCGCGTCCTCCACGGAAAACGCCACCTTCCCGGCGACGGCGGCGACCGACGGGAATACCGGAACCCGCTGGTCCAGCGCGTTCTCCGATCCGCAGTGGCTCCAGGTCGACCTCGGCGCCACCGCCACGATCAGCCAGGTCGTCCTGCAGTGGGAGGCTGCCTACGGCAAGGCGTTCCAGGTCCAGGTGTCGCCGGACGGCGCCAACTGGACATCGATCTACTCGACCACGACCGGCGCCGGCGGGACGCAGACGCTGAACGTCACCGGGACCGGCCGGTACGTGCGCATGTACGGCACCGCCCGCGGCACGCAGTACGGGTACAGCCTGTGGGAGTTCCAGGTCTACGGCACCTCGGGCACAGGCGGCTCCTGCGTCACCACGTCGAACGCGGCGCTGAACCATCCGGCGACCGCGTCCTCGCTGGAGAACGCCACCTTCCCGGCGTCGGCGGCCGTTGACGGGAACACCGGGACCCGCTGGTCGAGCGCGTTCTCCGACCCGCAGTGGCTGCAGGTCGACCTGGGCGCCAGCCAGAGCGTCTGCCAGGTGACGCTGACCTGGGAGTCGGCCTACGCGACGGCATTCCAGATCCAGGTGTCGGCGGACGCGGCCACCTGGACGCCGGTCTACTCGACCACGACCGGCGCCGGCGGGACGCAGACGCTGAACGTCACCGGCACCGGCCGCTACATCCGGCTGTTCGGGACCGCGCGGGCGACCCCGTACGGATACAGCCTGTGGGAGCTCGCCGTCTACACCACGACCGGCGGGACCACTGGCGGGGGCGGGTCGGGCGCGCCGCCCGCGGCGTTCTGGGGTAACACCAGCGCCATCCCGGCCGCGAGCAACGTGCTCGAGGTCAGCGTCGTGAACCAGACCAACGGCCAGTACCCCGACAGCCAGGTGTACTGGAGCTTCAACGGGCAGACGAAGTCCATCGCCCAGCAGCCCTACATCGACATGCCGGCCAACTCGGCCGGGCGGATGTACTTCTACCTCGGGACACCGAACGGCCAGTACTTCGACTTCATCGAGTTCACGGTGGGTGCGTCGTCGATCAACGTGGACACTACGCGGGTGGACCGGTTCGGCCTGAAGCTGGCCCTGCTCCTGCACGGCCACGATGGCTCCGCCCAGCAGGTCGGCGATAACTACGCCACCTTCCAGGAGAGCCGGGCGGCGACCTTCGCCCGGTTCCAGGCGGCGATGCCGGCCGAGTTCAAGGAACTGGCGACCGACCAGGCGCCGTTCGGCATCCCCTCCCCCGGCAATGACCCCGCATTCCAGCCGGGGGGCGCGAACGCGAACTACTACACCAGCTACGCGGCCTCCGTCGGAGACACCACCGACACCACCGCGCAGATCTTCGGCTGCGCCGGGACGCTGCAGGCCAATTCCCAGCTGTGCGCCGGGATCAACCGGCACGTCGCGCAGCTGCCGGTCGCCAGCCAGTCCACCCCGGCGAACTTCTACCAGTCGGCCCCGGCTAACTACTACGCCCAGTTCTGGCACCAGAACGCGATCAACGGCCTCGCGTACGGCTTCCCGTATGACGACTATGCGGGCCAGTCGTCCGACATCTCCGTCACCAACCCGCAGTACCTGGTCGTCGCCGTCGGCTGGTAGCGGCGCAAAGCCCAGTGGCCCTCCTTCCGTTGCCGGTCCCGCTTCCGGAAACGGGGGAGGGCCGCTGCCTGTGGCCGATCGCGGCATTTGATAGAAACCGGGCATGGACGCTCCGCTGAGTGGCGTGGTACCGGTCGTGCCGACCATCTTCCGTGCGGATGAGAGCCTCGACCTGGCGGGCACCGCCCGGGTCGTGGATTACCTGATCGACGCGCAGGCGGATGGGCTGTGCCTGCTGGCCAATTACTCCGAGCAGTTCGCGCTAACCGATGACGAGCGGGACGCGATCGCCCGCGCGCTGCTTGAGCACGTCGCCGGGCGGCTGCCGGTGATCGTCACCACCAGCCATTTCAGCGCGCGGATCGCGGCGGCGCGCAGCCGCGCGGCGCAGGAGATGGGGGCGGCGATGGTGATGCTGATGCCGCCGTTCGTGGGGGCGACGCTGAGCGTCGCCGGGCCGGGGGTGATCGATTACTTCCGGGAGGTCGCGGACGCTATCGACATCCCGGTCATGGTGCAGGACGCGCCTTTGTCATCCACGCCGTTGCCTGCTGGCTTGCTGATTGACCTGGTCAGGCAGGTGCCCCGGGTGCAGTACGCGAAGGTCGAGGTGCCTGCGGCGGCGGAGAAGCTGCGCGCGCTGACCGGGGCGCTGGGCGATCGGCTGCCGGGGCCGTTCGACGGGGAGGAGTCGGTCACCCTGATCCCGGACCTGGACGCCGGGGCGCGCGGCACCATGCCCAGCTCGGCGGTGCCCGCAGAGCTGGGGGCGATCGTGCGCCGCTACCGGGCGGGCGACCGGGCCGGCGCGGTGAGCGCGTGGGAGCGGTTGCTGCCGCTGATCCACTTCGAGAATCGCCAGTGCGGCCTGCGCGCGCAGAAGATCTTGCTAGCCGAGGGCGGGATCATCGGCTGCGATCGCACGCGGGCGCCGCTGGGGCCGGTGTCGCCGGATACCCGGCGCGGGCTGCTGGAGCTGGCGGCGGCGCGGGACCTGCTGATCATGCGGTGGGGACGCTCGTGAGGAGCCCTTCCCGATGAGCCTTGCCATCGCGGCAACCGTGTTCGCCGTCATCTTCCTGGCGGAGCTCCCGGATAAGACCGCGCTCGCCAGCCTCATCCTGGGCAGCCGGTTCCGGCCGTCGTGGGTGTTCGTCGGGGTTGCCGCCGGGTTCGCGGTGCACGTGGGGCTGGCGATCGCGGCGGGCAGCCTGCTTGGCTTGCTGCCGCACCGGCCGCTGGAGGCCATCGTGGCGGCGCTGTTCGCGGCGGGGGCGGTGCTGTTGCTGCGCGGCCGTCGCGAGGACAGCGACGAGCACGTAGCGGTGCACGGCAAGCAGCCGGGGATCTGGCGGGTGGCGGGGATGAGCTTCATGGTGATCTTGGTGGCGGAGTTCGGCGACCTTACCCAGATCGCCACCGCGACCCTGGCCGCCCGTTACCACGACCCCATCTCCGTCGCGGTGGGAGCGACCCTTGGGCTGTGGGCGGTGGGCGCGATCGCGATCGCCGGCGGGCACGGCCTGATGAAGGTAATCCCGCTAGCGTGGATATCGCGGGCGGCGGCGGTCATCATGCTCGCGCTGGCCGGGGTCAGCCTGGCCGCGGCACTTTCCTAGGATGGTGGCGGCTTGCGGCGATAAACGAGAATTTCAAAGGCCTTTAATCACCTTAATCGGTTAACGAAATAGTAAGGTGATTAAAGGCAGCGCCATCCGGTCGGCTCTAATCGAAGAGCACGGTGAACAAGACCAGGACGACCGTGGTGACGGCGAGGACGCCGTGGATGATGACGACCGGGCGCGGGAAGTGCCGCTCCGGAGGGACGGTAACCAGGCGGCTCGCCGCGGAGCCGGGCGCGGCGTAGGCACGGTACACGCCAATCCAGCGAACCGCCATGACCAGGCCAAGGATGGCGACGACGCCGAGGTCGGCCACGGTGGCCAGCGCCAGCCGCTTTTGGTCGCCCACGAGGTAGAGCACCCACACCATCAGGCCGCCGATGCCCAGCAGGGCGTGGGCGGAGATCACCGGCACGGGCAGGCGGGTCGCGGCCGCCGACTGGAACTCGCGGTCGTACTCCATGAGCCAGATGACTAGCAGTACGAGACCAAAGACAACTGTGGCTATCCAGGTAAACGAGGCTGCAGCGCTCACTTGAAGCTCCCCCCTGAGGCTCGGAGAGTCATCCTAACGGCTGAGGTCTGATAAGGCGATAAGTCAGCACTTAGTTTTGTTTAGCTATGGGCCGTCGGCTGAGCGGTGACGAGCAGAGATGAGAAGTTCGCGAATGTTGAGGGTTGGCTCGGTTGCTGTTTTCTACGGACCGGGACTTGCCGTCAATTACTGTGAGTGACATGCTCGTCACATGACGAATAACGGCAGCAAGAAGGTCCTCCTCGTCTTGACCAGTCACGACGACCTGGGCGGGACCGGCAAGAAGACGGGCTTTTACGTCTCCGAGACCGCATACCCGTGGCGCGTGTTCAGCCAGGCCGGCTACCAGGTGGACCTGGTCAGCCCGGAAGGCGGCGAGCCGCCGCAGGACGGCGCCGACCGGTCCGACCCCATCCAGAAGGCGTTCCTCGACGACGCCGAGATGTCCCGCAAGCTCACCCACACGCTGCGTCCGCAGGAGGTCAACCCGCGGGATTACGCGGCGATCTTCTACGCGGGCGGTCACGGCACGATGTGGGACTTCCCCGACAACGCCAAGCTGGCCGGCATCGCCCGCGACATCTACGAGTCGGGCGGCGTCGTGTCGGCGGTGTGTCACGGCCCGGCGGCCCTGGTGAACATCACCTTGTCGGACGGGACCTACCTCGTGGCCGGCAAGGAGGTCTCGGCGTTCACGAACGAGGAGGAGGCCGCCGTCGGGCTCACTGGCGTAGTCCCCTTCCTCCTGCAGTCCGCGCTGGAGGAGCGGGGCGCCAAGCACGTGGGCGGGCCGAACTTCCAGCCGCAGGTAGTGGTGGCCGACCGCTTGGTCACCGGCCAGAACCCGGCCAGCGCCGGCCCGGTCGCCGAGCAGGTCGTCGCCGTCCTAGCGAAGAACGCCTAGCGACGCGCGCCCTTAACTGTCCGGCCTGCTCGCAGGCCGGACAGTTTGGCGCGTCCATACGGTCAGGTAGACGACGGCGAGGACGCCCGCCAGCCGGTCCCCTTTTGGCAAGGCGCACGCCGGACATTTCGTGTTGGTGCGTGGTTAGTCCTGATTGGCGCCGGGTAGCCGCGCCTCACTCAAGTGATCGGACTAAGCAAGGGAGGACGTCGTGCCTGATGCACCGCTGGAACGCCTGACCCCGGAAGAACTCGCAGCTGAGGGCGGCACCTCGCTGCCAGCGAAGGAGGTCCTGTCGCTGCTGGACCTGAACGCGAACATCGACCTGCTGCTCGACCTGGCGGCGCCGGTTGACCTCGCGATCGGGGCGAACGCGAACATCGCCGCGCCCATCAATGCCGCGGTAGACGCGAATGTGCTCTCCACCGGCTCCGCTGCTCAAGCCGGCGCGGTCCAGGCCGGCGCGGTGCACCAGGGCATCCTCGGAAACGCGACGGCGACTTCGGATCAGACGAGCTCGATCGGCCAGGGCACGCCCGGCACTGGTGACACCGGTACCACTACGCCAGCCGGCGGAGCGACCGACGCTACTTCAGGCTCGCTCACTGACGGCAACCTGCTCAACGTGAACGTCAACGTCAACGGCAACCTTCACCTCGCCTCGCCGATCAACGGCGCCGTGGCCGCCAACGCGAACGCGGCCGTCCCGATCAACGCGGCGGTCTCGGCCAACATCGGCAGCGCGGACTCGTCGTCGGTCGCCCTGTCTCAGCAAGACGTGTCCATCGACCAGGGCATTCAGGGCGATGCCACGGCGACCGGTCATCAGGACTCGGGGATCACCCAGGGGTCCCCGCCGGCCGGTACCGGTGCGTCCACGCCTGCGGCCGCGGTGGATAGCGGCGCGGCCCAGCCGTCTAGCTGAGGACGCCAATGACGACGCTGGACGACAACATCGCCTCGCCCGTCGGCACGGTGCCTGCTCGTCTTGCGGGCGCCCCCTCCGCAGCGTCTGGCGGCGTTGCGGCGGGGGCGCCCGTGCCGGAGCACGCGACGGGCTTGCGGCTGTTCGGTGCCCAGCGCGGCTCCGGGTACCGCGTCCCGCCGTCGCTTGTGCAGCGCGCCGACGGGCAGGTCGTGCAACTGACCCCGCTGCTCTACAGCATGCTGTGCGCGGTGGACGGCAGCCGCACCGAGGACGAGATCGCCGCGGCGGTCTCGTCCTCGGTACGGCGGGCCGTTGTCGCTGAAGACGTGCACGCGCTGATCGAGGGGCAGTTGCGCCCGCTCGGGCTGCTGAAGCGGGCCGACGGCTCCGAGCCGGCGGTCCGCAAGGCGAATCCACTGCTCGCGCTGCGGTTCCGTTGCGTTGTTTCCGATCAGCGACGCACGCGGCGGCTCACCGCGCCGTTCGCGGTGCTGTTCCACCCGGCGGTGGTCGTGGCCGTCACCGCCGGCTTCGCGGCGGTCGCCTACTGGGTACTGTTCATCAAGGGACTCGCGTCGGCAGCCTCGGAGGCGTTCGCGAAGCCCGGCATGTTGCTCGCCGTCTTCGCCATCACGGTCGCGTCGGCCGGCTTCCACGAGTTCGGGCACGCCGCGGCCCTGCGCCGGGGCGGCGGGCAGCCGGGTGCCATGGGCGCCGGCCTGTACATGGTGTGGCCCGCGTTCTACACCGACGTCACCGACAGCTACCGGCTCGGCCGGGGCGCGCGATTGCGCACCGACCTCGGCGGCCTTTACTTCAACGCGCTGCTCGCGCTGGCGACGTTCGGCATCTGGACGCTGGTCCGGTGGGACGGCCTGCTGCTGGTGATCGCCACGCAGATCCTGCAGATGCTCCGGCAACTGCCTCCGCTGCTGCGCTTTGACGGCTATCACGTGCTCGCCGACCTCACGGGCGTCCCCGACCTGTACCACCGCATCGGGCCGACGCTGGCCGGCCTGTGGCCGACCCGGTGGCGCAGCCCGCAGACGCGCGCCCTCAAGCCGTGGGCGCGGGCGGTGGTCACGCTCTGGGTGCTGCTCGTGGTCCCGTTGCTGCTGATGACGGCGCTGGTCATGATCGTGACGCTGCCGCGCATCCTCGCGACCGCCGCGCACAGCCTCACCGTCCAGTCGGTGCTGCTCGCCGCCCGCTGGGGGCACGGTGACTGGGCCGGCGTCGGGGCGAAGTCCCTCGCCGTGGCCGCGATCGCGCTGCCCGCCCTTGGCGTGTGCTATCTCCTGGTCCGGCTCGCCCGCCAGGTCGTCGGCGGCGCGCTGCGCCGGACGAAGGGAAAGCCCGGAAAGCGGGCGGTCGCGGCGGTGGCCGGGCTGGCCGTGATCGCCGCGCTCGCCTGGGCCTGGTGGCCACGCGGTGAGTACCGGCCGATCCAGCCCAATGAGCGGGGCGTCCTCCAGCAGATCGCCGCACCGACCTCGGTGTCGTACTACCTCGGCGGGCCAGCGGCAGCGTCCGGGCCTGCGGCGGCGGTGCGACCGGGCACCCGGATGACGGCGACGACCGTCTGGCCGCCGGATGCTACGCAACGCCCGACGCCGGGGCACCCGCAGCTGGTCATGGTCCTCATCCCCCGCGATCCCGCGGCGCCGACCTGGGTGTTCCCGTTCAACCGGCCTGCCCCGCCAGGCCCGGGCGACAACCAGTCCATGGCAATCGCGACGCGCGACGGCAGCGTCGTCTACGACGTCGCCTTCGCACTCGTCACCGCGACCAAGGACACGGTCCTCAACAGCAACGAGGCCTACGCGTTCGCCAGTTGCGCGCACTGCGCGGCGGTCGCGGTCAGCTTCCAGGTCGTGCTCATCATCGGCGACGCCCACGCGATCGCGCCCGAGAACGTCTCCGCCGCGGTGGCCTACGACTGCATTAGCTGCCTGACCGCGGCGGTGGCGATCCAGCTCGACCTCTCCTTGCCAAGCGCTCCGCAGGGCTCGACCGCGGCACAGCTCGCCGCCTTGTGGCAGCAGGTACGCGCCTTCGGCAAGCACATCAGCGCGTACAGCCTCACCGAGATCCGCGCGCAGCTGCAGCGGTACGAACGGCAGATCGAGCAGATCCTGCGGCCGCCCGCTCCCGCCAGCCCCACGGCCGTACCCAGCGCCGGGCCGCCGGGAAGTTCCGCCCCTTCGAGCCCGTCGTCGCCCGGGTCGTCCCCGGCTGCCACCGGGACTGGCGGTACGGGAGCGCCGAGCGCACCGGGGTCGGGGTCGCCGGCCAGCCCGGCACCGAGTCCGCAGCCGTCGGGCAGCCCATCCGGTACCGGCAGCCCGACTGCCGATCCCAGCGGCACGGCTGCCCCGTCGTCGAGTCCGGCGCCTGCGCCGACTCCCTGATCGCGGTGGAAACGCCACTGGACTGGCCCTGGAACGGGTCGTTGGCGCGCGGCTTTTAAGTCAGGCGGCCCGCTGGGATCGGGGCGGGCGGCCAGCGAGAGCACGCAGGGGCGCAGCAGCGCGATGACCCGCTCCGGGTCGGCGGTGGCGAGCTCGTCGGACTTGATGAGGTGCCGGGAGACGGTGATGCCGAGGGTGATGGCGCTGATGATGGCGGCCCGCAGGTCCGCGTCGCCGGCGGGGATGGCCTGGGCGATCTGCGCCTCGTAGCGGGCGATGCCGGCGCTGGCGGCGCTGGCGGCCTCGGGATTGGTCAGCATCGAGCGCAGGAGGGCCAGCGAAGCCGCGGACGCGCTGGCGAGCCGGTCGGCGAGCCCGGCGAGGATCTGCTCGGCTGCCTCGGCCGGCGTCCCGCTGACCTCGGGGACGGGAGCGGCGTCGATCACGCGCCGGTACAGCTCCTGCTTGGACCCGAAGTAGTGCATGACCAGGCCCGCGTCGACTCCGGCGGCCGAGGCCACGGCCCGGATGGTGGCCCGGTCGTACCCGGCGCTGAAGAAGACCTGGGTCGCGGCGTCGAGGATGCGCGCCTCGGTGCGGCGGCGCTGCTCAGCGCGCGAGGTGGGCCGGGAAGTGGTCATCGTTTCATTCTACGGGTGTTGACCGAAGGCGTTGTTTGATTCTACGCTTGTTCAATGAATGGCCGTGGACCGACCTGCCCGAGCGAAGGGAACCGCCACATGTCTTCCGCCACGCACGCTGATGTCCTGGCCCGGCGCCGCCACGTGATCCTGAACGGGGATATCGACGGCTTCGTTGACCTGTTCGCGCCCGATGGGGTGATCGAGTCGTACTTCGCGGGGCCGCCCGGCAAGCCCGTGCGCGTGGAGGGCCGGGGGGCGATCCGCGAGTACTCGCGGCGGGTCACGGCGTCCCCGCTGCGGCTGGAGGAATTCGAGGTGGCGGAGCTTTACCAGACCCAGGACCCGGAGGTGGTGATCGTGGAAATGCGGACGAAGGGGACCGTGACCACGACCGGCCGGCGGTTCGCGGTGACGTCCGTCCAGATCATCCGGATCCGAGACGGCCAGATCGTGCACTCCCGCGACTTCGCCGATCCCCGGATCCTGGAAGAGGCGTTCGGGGATGCGCGCCCGGGAAGCTGACGTGAGCGACAACGTCATTCTCGTATTCGGAGCCAGTCCCGGAAACTACGCGGTAGAGACGGTCGCGCTCTTCCCCCCGCTGTCACCACGGCGCGCGCCTGGGACTGGTCGCGGAGTTCCACGAGGGCACTGGGCAGACGCCCCCGTCCGTTCGGCAGAAAAAGAATTATCCTCCCGAACGAGCTGGGGGCGCCTGCCTTCCCTTACCTTGCTTCGCCCGACGCGCGGCTAGACTAAGGCGAACGGCCCGGCAGTTTCGCTACCTCCTGATATTCAGGACCTTATCCGTGGAGGCCGAAGTGCAGTTCGCGCCGGGGCAATCCCGCACACTTGCCTGGACCAAGGCGACGCCGGCGTGGAACGGGGCACCGCTCACATTGGCGGCGAACAGATACGACAGCTGCTGAGGCTTGCCCGTGCAGTTGAACGCGTTGCTCTGGACGCCCTGGGCGACACGGTCGCCTGCCGCCTGGGTGACAGTCGAATCGAAGAGGCCGCTGTCCCCCGCGCCGCAAGTGGCGGTGAATGCCACTCGTACCGCGGCGCCGTTGGCCACCAGCGTCGCCGAGTTGACCCTGATCGCGGGAACGCCGGCGGCGCTGGCTGAGGTGCGGGCCGCGGAGACAGAAGCCGCTGGGGAAGCCGTGGCGGCGGTCGCGGCCATCGGCATGAGCGCTGCGGCGCAGGCTACGGTAGCCGCCAGGACAGCCAGGCGCCTTGAGGTGATTGCAGGAAAGTGCATGATGATTCTCCTTTCGGGCGTGTGCCCCATATACCTTTTGGATGCGGGGTCCGTCACCGGTCTGCGGAGTTTCCCGCGATCAAGTAGCGCACATCGAACCTTGCCTTTGTAAGGGACCTTGGTCCTGCCCAGTAAAAAGACAGTGCGCACAGGAATAAATTGTCAACGCCGCAATTCACTAGCCGCAGTGAAATCATGGCCCACGGGACGAAACAACCGCATCATACTGACGCCTACATCGGGCAGCGGTGGCCGTCGTCGGTGTCCGCGCAGGCGGCGGCATACGCCCGGACGTGGGCAGCTGGATCGGCTCCGCCGGGCCCGCATCCCCTCGCGCAGCCTGCGGATGCGGAAGGATTCGCTCGGCGGGTGCAGCCGCTCCGCAGCCTGGTGCCGGCTACCGGCTCGGGAGCGATCGCGGTAGCCCGAACCACGGCAGCACGATGTTGTCGAAGCGGGTCATGGCGCAGATCCGGTCGCCGGCCAGGGTGAGCACGTAGAAGCCGGTCGCGTGGCGGATCCCGGCCGGGCCGCGCAGGTAGGCCCCGAACGCGGGCTGGCCGTTGGCCCGGGCCGGCACGAGGTCGAACCTGCGGCCCGCGCCGAACTGGCGGGCCCAGTAGCGGGCCACGGCGTCACGGCCCTCGTATCCGAATGGCTCCGGAGGCATCGCGATGAAGACGTCGTCGGTCAGCAGGGCCACCAGCCCATCGAGGTTGGCCGACTCCCACGCGCGGGCG